>DASYSI010000158.1:0-12605 GCA_036003485.1 Burkholderiales bacterium
AGCGACGACATGGTTCGGCGTCAGTCTGCCCAAGGGCGCGCCGCCGGCGGTGGTCAAGCGCCTGCACGCCGTATTCACGCAGGCGTTGAAGGTGCCGGAGGTGCGCGAGCGTCTCGTCAAACAGGGATTCGACATAGTCGGCAGCACGCCGGAAGAATTCGACGCTTATATGCGCGCTGAGATGCAGCGCTGGAGCAAAGTGGTCAAGGAATCCCGTGCATCGGTTGATTAATTCAATTGCATTCTGCAGTGCGCTGCTCGCATCGGTGGCAGCGGCGCAGGAATATCCGTCGCGGCCCATCCGCTTCATCGTGCCGTTTACGGCAGGCGGGGGCGGTGACATTATCATTCGGGAGATCGCGCAACGTCTGACCGCGCGGCTCGGACAATCCGTCGTGGTCGACAATCGCGCCGGCGCAGGCGGAGGCCTAGGGACGGAACTCGCTGCGCGCTCGCAGCCCGACGGCTACACGCTGCTGATGGCGAATGTAGCGCCCATGGCGATCAACGTCAGCGTGTACCGGAAGCTGCCTTATGACCCGGCCAGGGATTTCGCACCGATCACGCTGCTCGCGTCGTTTCCGAATGTCCTGGTGGTGCATCCTGCGCTTGCGGCGCGTAACGTCGGTGAGCTCGTGGCGCTCGCGCGCGCGCGCCCGGGGCAGCTCACCTACGCATCGGCCGGCAGCGGAAGCACCACGCATCTCGCGGCCGAATTTTTTCGCAGTCAGGCGCAGATCGATTTGATCCACGTCCCTTATAAAGGAGGCGGCGCAGCGCTCATCGATCTGGTCGCGGGTCAGGTCACGATGTATTTCGGCAGTATGCCGGCGGCGCTGCCGCATATCCGCTCGAATCGCCTGCGCGCACTGGGCGTCACAAGCCTCGCGCGCTCCGCGGCCGCGCCCGATATTCCAACCGTAGCCGAGATGGGCTTTCCGGGTTTCGAAGCGGTAACCTGGATCGGCGCAGTGGTGCCTGCCGGTGTGGCGCGCACCATCGTGACGCGGCTGAACATCGAGCTCGCGGATATCGTACGCACGCCGGAGCTGCGCGAAAAACTTCTGGGCCAGGGAGCGGAGCCGTTAACCGACACGCCCGAGCATTTTGCCGCGTACATAAAAAGCGAAATCAAAAAATGGGCAAGCGTGGTAAAACTCGCCGGGATTTCCGAACAGTGAAGACCGAGCCGCGTGAGCGTCTGCGCCTGATCCTCGGATTCTCCCGCGGCAGCTTATCGGACCATATCGCGGGCATAGTGAGCGGCGCGCTATCCGCCGCGCTCGATAAGCACGTCGACATCGAGTTACGCCCGGGGCAAAACGGGGTCAGTGCGGCACGCGACGTGGCGGCGAGCGAACCGGATGGCAAAACGCTTTTTCTGGCAACTTTCGGCACGCACGCGATCGCACCCAATCTCGGCAACGGTGTGCCGTACGACCCTCTACGCGATTTCGCGTGCGTTTCACTTGTCGCAAAATCGCCGCTGCTGCTCGCATGCCATCCGGCCATCGACGCCACTTCGATTCCCGAACTGATCGATCTTGCGAAATCGTGCAATCCCGCGCTTACGTATGCAACCTCGGCCATCGGCGGAGCTCCGCATCTGGCGGCCGAGATATTCCAGACGATGGCGGGGATTGCCATGCGCCACGTTCGCTACGATGAAACGCAGCGGCTCTATAGCGATCTGGAGGCGGGGAGGGTTGCGCTGAGCTTCAATAATCTGATTTCGATGCTGCCGCGATGCCGGCGCGGCATGTTGCGCGCGCTCGGCGTATCGTCTGCCGAGCGCAGCGCAGTCGCACCGGAAATTCCGACGATCGCTGAATCCGGTGTCCCCGGCTACGAAGTGACGAATTGGGTGGGCATCGTCGCGCCGCGAGCCACGCCCGGAAAATGTCTCGCAGAGCTAAGTCATGCCGCTACCGCGGCGGTGCGATCCGACGCAGTGAACGCGGCACTGCTCGCGGCGGGGGCAACGCCGTGCGGCGGCGCGCCAGAAATGTTTGCTTCATTCATGGCCACCGAAGTCAAACGCTGGCGCGAGATCGCATCTCGACTCCATGCGGATGGCGAACGCGTCTAGCCCAGCGCTAATCAAGCGGCGAGTCATTCAACGCAACGTCAAGGAACCAACATGAGCACAACCCTGACCATACTTGATCCTATCGCGCCGGCCGGGATCGCCGGCGGTAAGCATACCTTTCAGCCTCTGGAAACGCTGAAAGGCAAGGTCGTGGGCTTCATCGACAACTCGAAACCAAATTTCAGCTACCTTGTCGACGACCTTGCGGAACTGCTCACGGCAAGACACGGTGTGGCCGCGGTCATCAGGCACCGCAAGCTCTCAGCGTCGATCCCGGCCCCCGACGCGGCTCTAGCGGATGTCACGCAGCGATGCGACCTTGTCATTACAGGATCCGGCGATTGAGGTTCGTGCACGTCGTGGAGTGTCCACGACAGTGTAGAAGCCGCGAAACAGGGTATCGCCGCGCTCGTCGTTTGCTCGACTTCGTTCGTGACATTGGGACGTGCGCAGCTTAAATCGCTGGGCTGCCCCGATTTGCCGATCGCGGTCATACCGCACCCTTTCGGCTTGCGCACGCGTGATGAAGTTCGACAGCTTGCCGCAAGATGTGTCGAGGACATTGCGCGCCTCGCGCTCGGTGCGGATCGCAATACCGCCGATTCGACCGGCATGGCGGAATCCGATAGCGACGCGCGCGCGGAACGTTTGTCGGTTCCCGACGATTTGTTCGCATTCAACGAAGAATGCGAAAAACGGCACTGGAGCGACGGGCTGCCGCTGATCCCGCCCACGCTCGAGCGCGTCGAATGGATGCTGCGTGGCACGAGCCGCCCGCCCGCCGAAGTCGTTGCGCACGTCGCGCCGGGTTTTGGCGTAGCAAGTGTTGAACGTATTGCCATCAACGCGGTGATGGCAGGCTGCCGGCCGGAGTCCTTGCCGCTCCTCATCGCAGCTGTCGAGGCGGTCGCCGACCGGCGCTTCAATCTTCAGGGTATCCAGGCGACGACCAATCCCGCCACACCGTGGATCGTCGTGAACGGGCCGATCGCTCTCGAACTCAAAATCAACTCAAAGTTGAACTGCCTGGGGCAGGGTTCATGGACGAACGCAACGCTCGGCCGCGCGCTGCGGCTGGTGCTGCAAAACATCGGCGGCGCGGTCGCGGGCGAAATGGATCGCGCGACGCATGGACAGCCGGGCAAGTACACGTTTTGTTGCGCCGAAAACGAAGTCGAAAGCCCGTGGGCTCCTTTACACATCGAGCGCGGCTTCGCGGCGGACGAGAACGTGGTCACGGTGGTCGGCGCCGCGGGTACGCTCAACATGAATTCGCACAGCAAAGAAGCCCAAGATCTGCTGCGCGTGATTGCCGACAGCATGACTTTTCCCACCAGCAATGACTATCATTTTTCAGGCGAGCCATGGCTGGTGATTTCACCCGAACATGCGGCGGTGCTGTATCGCGGCGGTCTGAGCAAGTCGGATGTCAAAAGGAAACTATGGGAGCAATCGAAAATGGCGGCGCGCCGGTTCGCCGCGAAGGATTTTGAACGTGCGCGTCATACGCGAAGCGGAGAGCTTGGCGGATTTGCGCCCGATACTGCGGTACCGATCTCGCGCAGTCCCGACGATATGGGCATCGTCGTTGCGGGCGGCCCCGGCACGCATTCGGTTTACGTGCCGACTTTCGGCCAGACACGCGCGGTTTCGCGGCGCGTGACGCGGTAGATCTCAGCCAGATTCGTTCATCGGTTCATGTTCTGCGGAGAAGAGAAACGGTGATTTTGCGCGCGAGCGGTTTATTTTTTCTTTTGAGCGTCATGTGGTACGCAACAACGGCCTTCGCAGCCGATAGCGGCTATCCCGAGCGGCCGGTGCGTGTCATCGTCACGTTTCCACCCGGCGGCGGTACCGATATCGTCGCGCGGATGGTGTTTCAAAAAATGGCCGAGCGCTCCGGCGCGGCGTTCATCATCGATAACCGTGGCGGCGCCGGCGGCACGATAGGGACCGAGCTCGCCGCCAAATCTCCGGCAGACGGCTATACGCTCGTCGTGGTAAGCGGAAGCCATACCATCAATCCCAGCCTGTACGCGAAGCTGCCGTACGATACCGTGCGCGATTTTGCGCCCGTGACGATGCTCGTGACAGGTCCCGGGCTGCTCGTCGTCCATCCGTCGTTGCCCGCGCACACGGTGCGGGAGCTCATCGCCCTCGCGAAGGAGCGACCCGGACAGCTGCTTTATGCATCGGCGGGCAATGGCACACCGCCGCATCTTGCGGCAGAACTCTTCAAGCACATGACGCATACGAACATCGTGCATATACCGTACAAAGGCAACGCGCAGGCGATGACCGACCTCGTTGCAGGTCAGGTCTCGCTATCATTTCCGACGATACCTTCCGCATTGCCTCATGTGCAGGCGGAAAAACTGCGAGCACTGGGAGTAACCAGCGCGCGGCGCTCGTCGGCTTTGCCTGGAATTCCCGCCATCGGTGAAGCGGGCGTTCCGGGCTACGAGGGCAGCGCGTGGTACGGCGTTTTGGCTCCTGCAGGAACGCCGCAGGGCATTATCAATCGGTGGCAAATGGAGCTTCGCGACGTCATGCGTGCGCCGGAATTGAGCGACAAGCTCAATGCGCAGGGTCTCGAACCGGTCGCCAGTGCGCCTGCCGAATTTGCGGCCGTCATCGCGCTCGAGCTCGTGAAATGGAGCAAGGTCGTCGCAGCTTCAGGCGTTAGGATTGAGTAAGGCCATGCCAAAAACCCGCGCAGTCATTTCCGAACCGGCTATGAGTGCTGAATCGCCCCAAATTTCTCCAATCATGGCGGCGTTGAGCGGTTATATCGCAAGTGCGCTGCGCAGAAATGTGCCTGAAGCGGTAACGGAGCAGGCGAAGCATTTGATCCTGGATACGATGGGCGCAATGATCTCGGGCACGCGTCTCGCACCCGGCCGCAAGGCGGTCGCGTATGTTGCGGCGCTCGGGGGCAGCAAAGAAGCGCTGGTTGTCGGCACTGCGCTCATCACTTCGGCGTTCAATGCCGCGCTTGCCAACGGCATGCTCGCTCACGCCGACGAAACCGACGATAGTCACGCGCCCTCGCATACGCACCCCGGCTGCAGCGTGGTGCCGGCCGCGCTGGCGATGGCGGAGCGCGGGCGCAGCGGCGGCACAGCGATGCTGCGCGCGGTCGTGCTCGGATATGACGTCTGCTGCCGCCTTACCATGGCGCTCGATGCGCCGCGCAGTTGGCATGCCGGGCTGAGCACGCATGGTTTCGGCGGGACTTTCGGCGCCGCTGCGGCGGCGGGCGCGCTCGCGCGGCTGAATGCGCGGCAGGTGCGGCATCTTCTCTCGTACGCCGCGCAGCAGGCGTCCGGCGTGTCATGTCTGGTGCGCGACAGCGAGCACATCGAGAAGGCATTCGATCTCGGCGGCCTGCCGGCGCAGAATGGCGTGCGCGCGGCGACGATGGTCGCGCAGGGTTTCACCGGGGTTGATGACGTGCTTTCCGGCGAACGAAATTTTCTCTCGACCTACTCGATCAATCCCAATCCCGATGAATTGATTCGCGAACTCGGCAGCCGCTTCGAAATCATGCATACCAACGTCAAGAAATGGTCGGTAGGTTCGCCGATTCAGGCTGCGCTCGATTCGCTGCTGGCGCTGCTCACCGAGCACCGTCTAATAGCGCGCGACGTTGAAAAGGTGGTGGTGCGGGTCGATCCCCGAGGCGCGGGCATCGTCAACGACCGGCCGATGCCCGCGATCAATTTGCAGCACATGCTGGCGGTCATGCTGCACGACGGAACGCTTGGATTTGCTTCCGCGCACGACGAAGCGCGCATGCAGGACCCGCGCGTGCGCGCGCTCAAGCAACGCATCGAGCTTGTTGCGACTCCCGAGTTGACGCAGGCGCGCCCGCGGCGGCAGGCGATCGTCGAGATCACCACGCGCGATGGCCGCACGCTGTCTCATCGCACGTATGCTGTCAGGGGTACCGCGGATAACCCGATGACGCGGTCAGAAGTCGAGGAAAAATTTCGTGATCTGGCCGCCCCTGTAGTCGGCGCCCGGCGCGCGGCGGCAGTGATCGCCGCGGTAAGCGACATCGAAAGCATTGTCGATATGCGCAAATTGAGGCCGTTGTTGACGAAGCGTGGAAATTAGTTCCGCCGCCGACTGGCGGCTGCACCCAACATTGGGAGGAGATTCTGAAAACAATGCAGCATGTGTTACGCACGATCCACACGGTGGCGATCGTGCTGCTGGCCTCACTAGGGAGTCCGCGCGTGGCTGCCCAAAATTATCCATCGAAACCGATCCGCTTGATCGTGCCGTACGCACCGGGCGGATGTCCCGGCTCTCGGCGAGGGGGTTGGTGTTGGGGCGGAGACGGGGCAATGACGCCCGGTTTATGGCACTGGACGCAGCGATGGCTGGCAATTGCGATCGTGCTGCTGGCCTCACTAGGGAGTCCGCCGGTGGCTGCCCAAAGTTATCCATCGAAGCCGATCCGGTTGATCGTGCCGTATGCGCCGGGCGGCGGCAACGATACGTTGAGCCGCGCGATCGGACAGAAACTTACGCAAAGCTTGGGCCAGCCGCTCGTCGTCGATAATCGTGCCGGCAGCGGCGGCGTGATAGGCGCCGATATCGTGGCGAAAGCCGCTCCGGACGGATACACGCTGTTAATGGCGAGCAGCGAGCTCGCCGTGAGCGTGAGCCTGATCGCTACGCTGCCATACGACCCGCTGCGGGATTTCGCGCCCGTTGCGCGGGTCGGAGAAACGAGTTATCTGCTGGTTGTGCATCCGTCGCTTTCGGCCAAGAGCGTCTCCGAGTTGATCGCGCTTGCGAAGGCGCGGCCGGGACAGCTCAACTACGCGTCGGCGGGCGTCGGCAGCCCGCTGCACCTCGCGGCCGAGCTCTTCAAGTGGATGACGGGGACCAACCTCGTGCAGGTTACCTACAAAGGCGGCGCACCGGCGGTCACCGCGACGCTCGCCGGTGAAACGCAAGTGGTCTTCGGCAGCGTGACCACCACGCTGCAACTCGCCAAGGCGGGCCGCGTGCGCGCGCTTGCCGTGACGAGTGCAAAGCGCTCTCCACTCGTGCCGGATCTTCCGACGGTCGCGGAGGCAGGCGTGCCCGGTTACGAGCTCGTCAACTGGTACGGCGTGCTCGCGCCGGCGCGCACACCGAAGGTCATCGTTTCAAGACTCGCGAGCGAGCTCGCGCAAATCATGGCGCTGCCGGACATCCGCGAGCGCGCGCTGCAGAACCAGGGCATAGAAGCTGTCGCCAGCACGACGGAAGAGTTCGCCGCCGTATTGAAGAACGAAGTCGCGAAGTGGCGCAAGCTCACTAAGGCCATAGGTATACGTGCGGAATAAGCAGCAGGCAATAAGAACCGCGTGTGTGTGCGACGGGTACAAACCTAACAAATGCAAGCTTGAAACATCGAAAGTCCAATCATGCAAACTCCACCGCAAGCTTCAACCGCCCCGCTGATCGCTGATGTGCTTTCGAAGTTTGTGGCGGAACTCACACTGGATGCAATACCCGCACCAGTGCAGGACAGGGCGAAGCAGCTGATTCTGGACGCGACGGGCATCGCGCATGCCTCGACGCATCACGATTTCGCGCGCAGCGCGCTTGCCGCCGTTTCGACGTTCGGCGCCGGCAAGAGCGAGGTGATTGGAATGTCCGCCCGCCTCGCGCTGCGCGACGCGGTGCTGATGAACGGCATACTGGTGCACGGACTCGATTACGACGACACCTACCTGCCGGGCGGCTTGCATGTCACCGCGAGCGTTTTTCCGTGTGCGCTCGCCATGGCGGCCGATCTCGATCTTAGCGGCAGCGACCTGCTCGTTGCTTACATCGCCGGCGTCGAGGCAGCGGCGCGGCTGTCGGCGGTCGCGAAAGGCCGGCTGCATCTGCTCGGATTTCATCCGACCGGACTGGTTGCGGCGTTCGGGTGCGCGTTGACGGCGGGCAAATTGCTGGGACTCGATACCGCCCAGCTGACGACTGCGCAAGGTGTCACGCTCAGTACCGCGTCGGGCAGCAGCCGCGCCTACAGCCAGAACGCGGCGTGGACCAAGCGCATGCATCCCGGCTGGGCAGGGGTCGCCGGAATAACGGCGGCCGCGTTTGCGCGCGCGGGATTTATCGGCGCGCGCGCCGTGTACGAAGGCCGCTACGGTTTTTTTTCGATGCATCTGGGCGACGCCGTAACACCTGGCGATTACCGGCTTGCGACCGCCGACCTCGGACGCAAATGGGAAATCGAGCAGGTGGCGGTAAAACCATTCCCCATCGGACAGTTGAGCGTCGCGTGCCTTGATTGCGCGATCGTGCTCGCGCAGAAGCACGCAATCCGGTCGCGCGATGTGCGTTCGATCCACGCGCTGGTTCCGCAAGAGGCGATTCCCATCGTGTGTGAGCCGCTCGAGCAGAGACGCCGGCCCGCGACCGGATACGCCGCGCAGTTCAGCCTGCAATATGCAATCGCCTGCGGTCTCGTTCGCGGCCGTTTCGGTCTCGCCGAGCTTGATGACGCTGCGTTGTCCGATCCGGAAATTCTTGCTGTGGTCGACAAAGTGAGCTACGCGATAGATCCGAAATCGGAGTACCCGAAGCACTATTCGGGAGAGCTCACCGTAGTGACCCATGATGGGCGCGAGTTCACCCATCGTGAACACGTCAACCGTGGCGCGGCGGAACGTCCGCTGAGCGGCGCCGAGATAGCCGCGAAGTTCATGGCCAACACTGAACGCGCGGTGCCGCGCGCCCGCGCGGAAAAAATCCTTGCCCTGCTTCTCAAGCTCGAGCAGGCGCCCAGCGCGAAGACGGTTGCACGCGAGCTCGCGGCGGCGGAATAAAAATGCTGCGCAAATCATGAGCGTCAGGACAGCCAACTACGCATTGCGACTGATGGGTTTAGCGGTTGCTGCGGCGGCTCTCTCTCGCTGCGTTTATGGGCAGCCTGCGGAAGCGACGGCACAACGCTATCCGGCGCGGCCGATCCGTATCGTTTCCCCCTTCGCTGCGGGGGGGTCGACCGATATTCTGGCACGCCTGATCGGGCAGAAGCTGACCGAGTCATGGGGCGAGCCCGTCATCGTCGACAACCGCGCAGGCGCGGGCGGCATCATCGGTTCCGATCTCGTGGCCAAAGCGCAGCCCGATGGGTATACGCTGCTGCTCACATCGACGAGTGCTCACGCGATCAATCCGGCGCTGCATCGCACGCTGCCATACGATCCGCTGCGGGATTTCGCGGCCGTAACGCAGGTAGCCACCGGGCACAACATTCTGGTTGTGCATCCTTCGGTGCCGGCGAAATCGGTGCAGGAGCTGATCGCGCTTGCAAAATCGAAGCCTGGCACGCTGACTTTTTCTTCGGGCGGCAATGGCACACCGGCGCACATCGCCGGCGAATTGTTCAAATCACTCGCGAAAGTCGATATGGTGCACGTGCCTTACAAGGGCGGCGGCCCGGCCGCGGTCGCGTTATTGGCCGGAGAAGTGTCGCTGTCATTCGGCAGCGTCACGACCGTGCTTCCTCAGGTGCGCGCGAACAGGTTGAAGTCACTCGCGGTGACGGGCGCGAAACGCTCGTCGATGGTTCCCGAACTGCCGACGATAGCCGAGGCGGGAGTGCCGGGTTACGCGCTCAACTCGTGGTATGGCGTGCTGGCGCCGGCACGCACGCCGCGCCAAATCGTGGCGAAACTCAGCACCGAGATCGTCAGAATCCTGAATCTCGCGGACGTGCGCGCGAAATTGCTGCAGGAAGGCGTCGATCCGGAAGGCACTACGCCGCAGGAATTTTCAGCATTCATCAGGGCCGAAGTCGAAAAGTGGCCGCGTTTAGTCAAAGCTGCCGGCGCGCGTATCGATTGATGGTTGGGCGCGCCACCGTCAGCGGCGCTGATTCATCACTTTGAGAAATGAATGGATTTCAGGATCTCGGTGATTTTTTTATATTCCGCCTCGATGAATTTTTTACTCTCTTTTCCATCTAGAAAAAGTGGCGTAAGCATATTTTCATCGAGGTAATTCTTCCAGTCCGGCGTCATCACGAGGCGGCGAAATATTTCATCCCAGTATGATACCTGTGCATCGGTAAGGCCTTTGGGTCCCACGGCGCCGCGCCAGTTGCCAAATACCGCGGGGGCTCCAAGTTCGCGCCATGTCGGCGCGTTTGCCAGAGCACCACTGAGTCTTTCGGGAGACGAAACCGCAACCGCTCTGAGTTTGCCCGCTATCACATGGGCTTGCAGCGTGGACGCAGGAGATACGACAACATCCACATGGCCACCCAGCAGGGCCGCGACCGTTTCCGCGGATGACGCAAATGCCACCGTCTTCAGCTTGCTTGCATCGCCCCCGGCAGCCTGCACTGCCATTGCAAGCGCAATGTGGTTAGGGGTACCGAATCCGGGTGAGATCGCAATGGTTGCAGCCTGCGGATTTTTCACCAGGATTTCAAGCAGGGTTCTTCCGTCTTTAATTTGCGAGTCGGATCGAACGGCGCACGCGGCGTATTCGCTGAACAGCATGGCAAGCGGCGAGACTTCGGTATAGCTCAATCTGCTCTGCCCACTGGCGTAAGCAGTGAGTTGCGTTACGGAGTTGATCAGCCAATAGTGGCCATCGCCCGCATGCTGGGTAAGATAGTTAAATGCGATGACGTTGCCTCCCCCGGGCTTATTGACGACCGTTATCGTTGTTTCCAGGAGGCGGTTCTCCTGCAGTATGCGTTGCATCTGTCTTGCTGTTCGGTCGGAAGATCCACCTGGGCCGACCTGTACGATGATCTCGACATTGCGCGACGGGCGCCATTCAGGCTGTGCCGGGACGCCGGGGATCCACCAATTTAAAAGCAGCACCATCGATAGCTGCTTGCAAACCAGCAAAAAACGGGGGTGCTGGTTATCGGCAGAATCGATTCGTTTCATATCTATTTCGACCCATCAACGCATCATCACCGGTGCGGCGTCGGACATGCAGCCCCGCACTGCGCTTGCTGTTAAGCCGTCTTTATTAGCCTTGTTTGCGGCATGCCCGCTGCCATGTAGACATCTTGAGGGCCGGGGCCGCCCGCGACCGCAATGTAGATTTCGTCCGGGCTGCGCGTGCGCCACACCATTTCTGCATCGCCGCGGCCGGCCGCGCGCTCCATGGCGACAAAGGTTTGCGCGTAGTAGCTTGTGGGAAGGCGCGCAAACTGCCACAGCTTCTGCTGGATATCGCGCTTGCTGAGCCCCGCTGCGTGCAAAGCTTGAGCGTGGTTGACGCCGAGCAGCAGCAATGCGCCGTCGCCGAGAGAAAACATAGGCAGCATGTGGCTCGCGATGTGGCGCAGGATTTCATCGGCGCCTATGCCCTGGCTACCCGAAATATTGCAGAAGTTGGTGGCCCTGAAAACCGTGACCGCGCTCTGCGCGCGGGTAAAACCGCGACCGACGTGAAAAGGTGTCCACGGATTTGCCTCCTCGTTCTCGCCGCAAAGGTACGAATAGCGCAGCGGCGATCCAAAGGCACTCTTAGAATAGACCCCGGGCAGGGCGCCGCCGGCATTATATAAAATAAGGCGAATGGCGCGCCCGATCGTTGCGTTTGCGCGCCAGCCAGGGCCCAGGCAGCCTGTGCCAGAGTTGATCTCAAGCGCGTGGCGCACCGGACCGTTGATCAATAGGAAGGGCGCCATCGGATTGGTGGTGATCTGCATGTGCTCAAGCGGAAAGCGCGGATCCATTAATCCTTCGAGCGCCGCGATGATGACCGGCATGTATTCCGGGCGGCAACCGGCCATGACCGCATTGACAGCAATGACCTCTACTGTCGCGCGGCCTTTGCGGGGCGGGACGAGACCGATCAACTCGTCTGCGGCGCGGCCCGAGGCAGCGACGAACTGCTGTACGTTTTCTCCGGTCGCGGGAATGATCGGAAGCCCGTCAGTCCAGCCCTGGTCATAAGCGTGTTCGTAGGCACGCGCCGGAAATTCTTCAATACTTCCAAGTTCAAGCTCAACGTAGGCGTGGGTCATTGCGCTTCCTTTATACCGGCGTGCCGGATCGCACGATCCCTTGCGGGCGGATTTGTTGCCTGACGGTGTCCGCGAGTCTGCGTTCGATTTCGGCTGGCGGCAGCGTAAGGCCATCGATCACCGTTGTGATCATCGCTTCGGCTCTCATGCGAAGCGCGTCCGGCGCAAGGTCCTGAATAGGGTTAGGCGTTTCCGCAATCACGATGTACGGACATCCCTGCGTAGAAGCGATGCGGCGTCCGAACTTGCTGAAGGTATCCGTGCACACCATGACCGACGGAATACCGCGTTGTTCCAGCGCGGGCGTGACGTGGCTACACCACGTCGTGCATCCTCCTCAGTCACCGCTTGCGGCGATCACGACATCGACGCGCCGCGCGAGCTCGTCAAGCTGGCCGCCGATTCTGTCGAGCAGCTTTCCCGTTTGATTAAGCGCTTCCTGCACCGGCTGTTCCATCACGATGGCCTTCAGACGAAAGCGCTGCTTCAGTAATTCTCCGAGTG
>DASYSI010000159.1:0-11802 GCA_036003485.1 Burkholderiales bacterium
ATGAAGATGTCGGGAAGGTGCATGCCGCCGTGATACGGGTCGTTCAGAATGACGACGTCGCCTTCAGACAAATTTCCGCCGAACTGAGCCAGCACCGCTTCCATGGCATCCGGAATCGATCCCATGTGCATCGGCAGGCCGTGCCCCTGCGCCACCAGCCGGCCGTTGCGATCGCAAATCGCCGCCGACAGGTCCATCGTGTCCTTCATGATCGACGAATAGGCGATGCGCACTACCGTCAGGATCATTTCATCTGCGACAGACCCGAGCGCATTCTTCATCAGCTCGAGACGGATCGGATCAAACTGCATACTTTTTCTCCAGCTCCTTGATCTCCTGCAGACCGCCGATGTTGTAGAACTCCTCGAACCCACCGATACGGTCCCACACCGACGCGGAGTTTCCGGTTTTTTTAATTTCCCGCAGCACCTCAAAGATGATTTTGGCGGCGGCGTGTATGGCATGGGCATGGAAGCCTACGGTCTTGAAGCCGAGCTCTTCAAGCTCTGGAAGCGGAAGGTGCGGAACCATGCCGCTCGATGAGTGATTGAAGTGCAGCGGCGTGCGGCCTTTGAACTGTTTTGACATCGCGCGTATCTCGTCCATGTCCTTGCGCATTTCGAACCAAAGCACGTCAGCGCCGGCGGCGAGATACGCTTCACCGCGCTCGAGCGTATCGTCGAGCCCGTTCACCATCAGCGCATCGCAGCGCGCGAAGATGACGAAATTCGGATCGCGGCGCGCATCGAGCGCCGCGTGGATTTTCTGCACCATCTCCTGTTTCGGGATCAACTGCTTGCCGCTCATGTGGCCGCAGCGTTTGGGCGACACCTGGTCCTCCATGTGGATGCCGGCGACGCCCGCCTGCTCGAACGCGCGTACGGTGCGCCTGACGTTGATCGCATTCCCGTAGCCGTTATCGGCATCGGATACCACGGGAATGTCGACGGCCTCGGCGATATAGCGGCACGCCGACACGACCTCCTCCATACCCATAAACCCAACGTCGGCGTAACCGTGCGTCATCGAGATCCCCGCACCGGTCACAAAGCACAGGGGGAAACCGACCTGCTCGACAATATGCGCGGTCATCGCATCGTGCGCACCCGCTCCGACAACGAGACCGTCCTGCTTCAACAGCGCGCGCAACTTCTGCGTTTGAGACATTCCTTTGGTATTCATTGGTGCTCCTTCTCGTGTGCTAATCGACCGCGATAGCGGCAGCTTTGATGACCTTATCCCATTTGAGCGTTTCCGCGCGCATGAAGCGCGCGAATTCGTCCGTGCTGATGCTGACGGGTTCGAGACCGAGACCGACAAGACGCTCTCTGATATTCGGCAGCTGCAGTATCCGCGCAAATTCGGCATTTAGCTTTTTCACGATTGACGGCGGAGTGCCTCCGGGCGCGAGTATGCAGAACCACGCAATCGCTTCGAATCCCGGCACGCCCGCCTCGGCGATCGTCGGTACGTCCGGCACGACGGGCGAGCGCTGGCGGCTCGTGACTCCGAGCGCGCCGACACGCCCGGCTTTGATCTGCGGCACGGAAGCGACGATGTTGTTGAACAATACCGACACTTCGCCGGACAGCAGTGCCTTCATCGCAGGTCCGCCACCGCCGTAAGGTACATGTACCAGGCTGATGCCGGTCATCGACTTCAACATTTCCATGGCAAGATGTCCGGTGCCGCCGTTGCCGCTCGATCCGTAATTGAGTCCGCCCGGCCTGCTCTTGGCGAGAGCGATGAATTCGCGGAGCGTGCGCGCCGGCACCGCGGAATTCGTCAACAGAATATTCGGCGAGGTCGCCAGCAAAGACACCGGCGCGAAATCACGGACCGGATCGTACGGAAGGTTCGAATGAAGACTGACGTTGATCGCGTGAGTATTGGTTGAAAGCAGGATCGTATAGCCGTCGCGCGGCGCTTTTGCTACGAGCTCGGTACCGATGATCGTGCCGCCCCCGGCGCGGTTGTCGATGATGACCGGCTGTCCCCACGCTTCGTTCAGCTTCGCGCCCATCAGCCGTGCGAGGATGTCGCCTCCGCCGCCCGGCGCATAAGGCACGATCATCCGGATCGGCTTCGATGGATACGTTTGAGCGACGACCGGCGGTATCCACAGCGAAGTCATCAGCACCATCGCTATTGCGAGCCACCGCTGTGCCCAGTGCCATAATCCGGGCGTCACTGTCCCGTCTCCGCCCCAACACCAAACCCCTCGCCGAGATCCCGGACATCCGCCCGGCGCATAAGGCACGATCAACCGCAGGGGTTTGGCGGGATAGCTATCCTGCGCTTCGGCAGCGGTCGCAGCATCAGGCGGGATTGACACTAACGCCGCGAGCAAACCCAGGAGCCAGTGGACACCAGCCGCACGCATGCGCCGAATTGCCGCTGTCCAGCAACGCATCACGCGCGCTCCAGCAATGGATTTGGGTCAGTTGGATTCACTGCAACACGCAAACTTCCCGCCTCGCTAGGTCGTGATACGACTGTCGGATTCACGGACTGGAACTTTGATGACTGGATGGAGATTCCTGAATATAATGCATTATATTTGATCTGTGAAGCCCGCCGTAATGGCCACGGGGCGAGACGCGTAACGCTATCTTCTCTACGGTGACTTCTGTGAGTCGGATTTCAGGCCCACGGTCCGTCCGAGCTTGCCCCACTTGGCCAGTTCCATCGCGATGTAATCCCGGAATTGCTCGGGCGTTCCTCCCACTGCATCCGTGCCATCGCTCGTGAGTCGTGCCGACATGTCCGGTGCGAGCAACACGCTGACCGCCGTGTCGTGCAGCTTGTCGATGATGCCTCGCGGTGTCTTCGCGGGAGCAAGCAGGCCATACCAGTTGATGACTTCGAAACCGGATACTCCGGATTCGGCAAGCGTCGGAAGCTGCGGCAGGACGGCGCTGCGCTTTGCGCTCGATATCGCGAGCATTTTCAGCCTGCCCGCCTGTACTTGCGGCAGCGTCGTCGGCAAGCTGCTGAACAGTACGCTGACCTCACCGGACACGATTGCCGTCACGGCCGGGCCACCACCTTTGTAAGGCACGTGCACGAGGTCGATCCCGGCCAAGCTCTTCAGCAGCTCGGCCGCGAGGTGCGGCGCCGTGCCGTATCCGCCGGAAGCATAGTTCAATTGACCGGGCCGGGATTTGGCAAGCGCGATAAACTCCTTCACGCTATTGGCTGGAACCGACGGATGGATCACCATCAGATACGGCTGCGCGGTAAGCAGCGAAATGGGCGCGAAGTCTTTCAGCGGCTCGTACGGTATCTTGCCGTAGGTCGCCGGTATGATCGTGTGCGCGCTCGAAGTCATCAGAATGGTGTGGCCGTCGGCCGCCGCCCTCGCCACGAGCTCGGTACCCACGATGCCGCCTGCGCCGCCGCGATTGTCGACCACGACGGACTGTTCGAAAGTCTCGCTCATTTTCTTGCTCAGTATGCGCGCGAGATTGTCGGTTCCGCCGCCCGGCGCAAAGGGTACGATCATCCTAATCGGCTTCGATGGATAAGTTTGAGCGACGACCGGAGGTATCCATAGCGAAGTCATCAGCACGATCGCAATTGCGAGCCACCGCTGTGCGCGGTGCCATAACCCGGGCGTCATTGCCCCGTCTCCGCCCCAACACCAACCCCCTCGCCGAGAGCCGGGCCATCCACCCGGCGCAAATGGTACGATCATCCTAATCGGCTTCGATGGATAAGTCTGAGCAACAATCGGCGTAACCCAAAGAGAGGGTACGGCTGGTATGACCGCAGCGAGGAAAGTTGCGCATGTCACTCTGCTCATGGGCCGCCTCCGTGAATTTCAAACCCGGTAATACGCGCGCAGCGCGCGCACGTCGCGAATTTTGTCGATACTCCAGACCGCCGCGATGAGACCCTGGGCGCGCCGTACCCCGAGCACTGGCGACAGGAGATCCAGAGCTTTCGCGTTTTCCTCCTCGCGCGTCATCGGATTGTAAGAGCTGCCGCGCGCGGCATAGGTATAGTGCTTCAGGCGCCGGCCATTTTTGAGCTTGATCTCGATCTCGGCATGCCAACGCCGCTTGACGTCCGTCATGGCAGGCGTGCCAATCAGCTCGATGCGCTGCTTGATCTTCAGAACGCGCGGATCGCGCATGCGCTTAAAGTCGTGCGACGACTTGAAAGTCACCTGTCCATCGAGGAGCATCAACGCGACCAGATGCTGCATATTGATGTCCGGCATCGCGCGATGGTTCACGACCAGCGCTTCTTTGTCTCCCACTTTGATACTCAATCGTTCAACGTCGTGTGCCGAGAATTCATGATCCTGCCGCAGCGTGTCAATAGCGTCGAGTGCTGCGAGTATGGGCGCGCCGACCGGCCATTTCTTGATCGACGCGTTCATGATCTCGAACGTCGTACCGAGCTCGCGCGTGAGCTCGGCCGGGTTTCCCAGAGCCGGTGAGAACGCAAAGAAGAAGTTGCGATCGCCTGAAAAAACATCGGCGACACCTGTGAACCCGTGGGCCGCAAGCAACGCCGCCTGCACTCCGTTGTGAGCAGGCATGCCACTCATGTCGAATGCTTTTTCGATGTGCTGCGGGTCCGTGAACAGACATGAAAGCCCCGCCGCCTGCTGCGCGGTGTACGACAACATGTAGCGCACGCGCTGCGGGTCGAGCCGCGCGAGCGCGCCGGCGGCCGCTGCGGCGCCGAACAGATCGCCGAAGCACGGCGGATGATGCCCGCGCAGGAACAGGTCCATCGGATTGAGCGACAACGTGAGACGCGCGCAAAGGTCGTATCCGAGCACAACCGCACGCAGCAAATCCGCGCCGCTGCGCTGGTCGCGTTCGGCCATTGCCAATGCAGCGGGCACGATCGCGGAGCCCGGATGCGTCATCGAAGCGGGATGCGAATCATCGGTCTCGTCAGCATGCCCGAAGATCCCGTTCGCCAGAGCGGCGTTAACCGCCGTCGTGATGATGCGGGTGCCCACCACGCATGCCTCCTTCGTGCCGCCGAGCGTCTTGACGTAGCCAATTGCGCGCTGCCCTGGCACCAGGCTCGAGCCCGAGATCATGGCGGCGAGCGCATCGAGCAAGTGCAGCTTTCCCCGTTCCTCGACCTCCTTGGGCAATCGTTTACGCAACGCGCGCGCGATGTAGCTGCTTAACGCGAGAGTGACTTTGGACACCGTCGGACTCAGGTGGGCCGCCGCTTTCTTGGCCATGTTAGCTATTCCTTTTTTTTATTGATCATTTGATCGCGTGAACCGCCAGCAACGGCGATCAGCAATTTTGTGCTCAGCTGCGCATGATATCCTATCGTGAATGCGTGATGATGGCGTCGAGTGACGATGATGGACTGCTGCGGCCATTGCGACCGCGCGAAAATCGATCGGATCGACGCGCTCCGGCATTCGAGCGGATTGAAGACGACGTACACTTCGAACCAGCGGAACATCGACATGAACGCTCGCAAACTGAAATCCGCGCTTGTGTTTGCGCTATACGCTGTGCTCGCGTTCCCGCACGGTGCACAGGCACAGGAGGCAGCCGGGAGTCGAACGCCGGGCTGGAAGCCGACGCGAAACGTCGAGATCGTGGTCCCGACATCCGCCGGGACCGGCGGCGATGCCACGGCGCGGTTCGTACAGCGACTGCTGACCGAAAAAAAACTGCTCGACGTGCCGGTCATCGTCGTGAACAAGCCGGGCGGGGCCGCCAATATCGGTCTGATCTATCTCGCCCAGCAAGCGGGTAATGCGCATTACTTCATGCAGAACACCGCTGCACTGCTGACCAATCACATCACCGGCAAGAGCACGCTTAACCATACCGACATCACGCCTCTTGCCCAGATCGGCACCGATGCCATCGCATTTGCCGTACGCGCCGATTCTTCAATCAGGACCGCGAGGGATCTCGCCGATCGCTTGAAAGGGAACGCCGCGAGCGTGAACATCGCGTTCGCCAACGCGCTGGGCAACCAGAACCACATCGCCGCAGCCCTTGTAGCAAAGGGCGTCGGCGCGAACGTGAGGAACCTCAAAGTAATCGTGTTCAACGGTTCGGGGGAAGCGGTGACTGCGGTGCTGGGCGGGCACGTGGATGTCGTCGTGGCGTCCGCGTCAGCGCTCTTGCCTCATTCGACCGCGGGCTCGCTCCGGCTGATCGCGGTATCGTCACCGCAGCGCAGCAGCGGCGCGCTGTCGGCCGTCCCGACGTGGAAGGAAGCCGGCATCAATGCCGTATCGTCCAATTGGCGCAGTCTGGTCGGCCCCAAAGGGATGAGCGAAGACCAGATACGTTTCTGGGACGATGTGTTCGCACGGATGGTGCAGCTTCCCGAATGGAAGCAGGATCTCGACGCAAAGGTCATTGATAACACTTACCTGAATGCCAGAGATACGCGCAAGCTGATGGAGACCGAGTACGCGGAGCTCGCCGCTATTCTCGGCGATCTGGGATTGCGGAGCACCGCTTCCGTGCCGGTCCGCTAAGGAAGGTCTGAAAAACCCCCCTTTCGTCGTTCCCGCGTAGGCGGGAACCCAGGGAATTCAAATACGTCTGGATGCCCGCCTACGCGAGCATGACTATTAATCAGAGGTTCCCTAACTAAACTCTTAGCGGCAACGCCGCGGCTCACGCTGCCTGAGTGTGAGCCGTCCTCGACGTCAACGCGCGCGGAAACTGGAACACACCGATTTCGAATCCGTCATCGCCAGCGATGACGGTAA
This sequence comes from Burkholderiales bacterium, assembly GCA_036003485.1. Taxonomy (GTDB): domain Bacteria; phylum Pseudomonadota; class Gammaproteobacteria; order Burkholderiales; family SG8-41; genus PALSA-1004. The sequence goes on from DASYSI010000159.1 coordinate 6,725, forward strand.
ACGGTCGCTCCGAACGTGAGACCCAGGCGAGCGAATGCCGGACATACTCGATCCCCGCGTGCGTGAGCGAACCGTTCAGCACGAGCCAATACTGGCCGCCTCCCGCGTCAGGGTCCGGGCCGGTCGCGGTGGCGCCGGACCCCGCGCGCAAAACGTACGAGGCGAGGCCGTCGTCGTGAGGCTCGATCACGCAATCGAGCGCAACGTCGCGCCGCGTCGCAATGGACTCTGAAACGGAAAGCCCGATCTTGTCGCGGCCGATTACGAGATAACGCCGCGCCGACGGCCGGAGCTTCGCGCGCGCGCCATCCCGGTCGACATACTCGGCGCCGGGATCGAAAAAGTTGCGCAGCGTAAAATAGGACAAGCCTTCATCTCCCGCGAAGATCGGTCCGTAACCGGTGAACTCGTCGGTGTAATGTAGGGTCACGGTCTCGACGGCGTGGCGTCGCCCGAGCCTGCCGCCACCCTGCACGAACACCTGGTACTGAGGCACGCGGTGAAAATGCGCGGGAGTCTCGGAGTTACCCGGCACCTCGATCAGGAATGCGTGGGGCGAATCCGGCTGCTTAAGCAATTCCTCGTGCAGCTGCATGCGCTCTTCCCTGGACATCGAGTAGAAAAACTTCGACGGGCCGAAGAAATCGGAGCGCATGAGCTTCACGTTGCCGACGATGGACTCGCCCGCGCGTCGCGTCGCTGCTGCCGTCTGCCAGGCTACGAATCGTGCCATTGCATAATTCTCCGTATGCGAGGGACCTGCCGGGAAAATTACTCCGAAGCGCGACGCCCCGCAACTCCCGGCGCGGCTGCGCATGATAACCAATCGTGCAATCGCTGGTGCAATCAGAATATAATGCATTATATTTTATTTGTGAAGACCGCGGAATGGTACTTGCAAAATGCCGCTGCTGCCCAGGCTGGAGAAAAAAGTGAATACAGTAAAGCATCCATTCGTCGGTGCCGTTGCATTCGCGGTTAGCGCGAGTCTCGTTTCGGAGCTGGCTGGGTCCGCTGAGGATTTCCCCAACAAGCCGGTTCGCTTTCTCGTCGGTTTCGCGCCCGGCGGTGGTGCTGATATCGTCACGCGCGCGCTTGCCAGCCGTTTGACTGAAACCCTGGGTCAGCAGGTCATCGTCGATAATCGCCCCGGCGCCGGCGGTAACATCGCAACCGCCATCGTCGCCCGCTCGAATCCCGACGGGCACACCCTGCTAATGGGAAACATAGGCCAATTGGCGGTTGCCCCGAGCTTGTACTCGAATCTGCCGTTCGATCTGACCAAAGATCTGGCGCCCGTCACCAAGGCCGCGGATTCCACTAACATCCTGTGCCTGCACTCTGCTGTTCCTGCCACTAATGTCCAGGAGCTTGTAGCGCTCGCAAAAATCAAATCGTTAAACGGCGGATCGTCAGGTATCGGGACAACCGGGCATCTCGCGCTCGAGCTCTTCAACAACATGGCGAGGACCAAAATCGTGCACGTGCCGTACAAAGGCGGCGGCCCGGTCATGCTGGATCTGCTGGCCGGAAACATACAACTGGTTTTTTCAAATCCCGCCAGCGCGATGGCTCACATCAAGGCGGGCAAGATAAAAGCAATTGCCGTCACCACCGCGAAACGCTCGCAACTCATGCCGGAGCTACCCACGGTCGCTGAAAGCGGCTTGCCTGAATTCGAGGCGAATAACTGGATCGGTGTGGTCGTGGCGGCGGCCACTCCGCGTGCCGTAATCAACAGACTCAACAAGGAAATCGTCGCGATACTGCAAACGCGGGCGCTCGGCGATTTTCTTTTCCGGCAGGGATTCGAAGCGAATCCCGGCACGCCCGCGCAATTCAGCAGCTACATGAAGTCGGAAAGCGTCAAATGGGCACGAGTCGTGAAGGACGCAGGCATCAAGGGCGAGTGAAGCCTGTTGTCCAAATTGATTTTCCAACCGAATAACGATGCAGCAACGGAGAACCTGCGATGACGACATTGAAGTCTCTCAAGAGTGACGTATCCACCACGAGCGACGACAGGCTGACCCTGCACGTTTGCGAAACGATCTCACGTTGGCGCTATGACGATCTGCCGCCGGAAGTGGTGAAATCGGCAAAGCTCTTCATGATTGATACGCTGGGCGTCATCGCCGGCGCCTGCAACGCGCCCGGAATACTCGCACTCAATCGACGTCTCGCGCGCTGGGAGCAGAACGGCGCTGCGACGGGACTTCTCGGGAAACGACGCTACTCTCCGCCCACCGCGGCGCTCGCCAACGGCACTGCGGCGCACGCGCTTGAATTCGACGATATGCACGACGCCGCGCGCGTTCACGGCTATTGCACGGTATTGCCCTCCGTGCTGGCGGCAGCGGAAGACAAAGGTCACGTCAGCGGCAAAGATTTTCTGCTTGCGATGGTCGCCGGGGCGGAACTGAACGCGCGACTTGGAATCACCTGCTACGACAGCATCAGCCAGGGATGGCATTCCACGTGTCTGTTCGGCATCATGGCCGGCGCGGTCGCGGCAGGACGGGTCCTTGGGCTCGACGACGGGGAGCGCCTGCTCAACGCCTTAGGCATTGCGTTTCACCAGGCAGGCGGAACTTTGGAGAGCGCCGATGGCGTGCTCAGCAAACGCCTGGGGCCCGGCTTCGCTGCGCGCTCCGCAGTATTGAGCGCCTTTCTCGCCGCCGACGGGATGACCGGCCCGCGCCGTCCGCTCGAAGGGAAAGCCGGAATGTTCGCGCTCTATCAGCGAGGTCAAGTCCGGCGTGAAAAATTGACACTGGGCCTGGGACAGGAATGGCAGCTGCTCGATTATTGTTACAAGCCTTTTCCGAGCGGGCGCATCAACCACAACATCATCCTGCTCGCGATCGAATTCACGAACGCGGGTATAAAGCCCGGCGACGTCAAGCACGGCCGTATTTTGCTCGGCCGCGTCAACCGCGAAGTCGTCGGCAAGCCCTACGCGCCCGGCGCCAATCCCACGATCGATGCGCAATTCAACGCGTGTTACAGCTTCGCCCGCGCGCTCATCGACGGCACCGTCGATCTGAACTCGTACCAGATCGAAAAAGTGGTCGATCCCGAGGTACTCGCGCTCACCTCGCGCCTCGTGGTCGAAGAGGACCCGAGCATGGATCCATGGGCCATGCCTCACGCCAAGGTAGAGCTCACGCTGACCGACGGCCGTACGATCGCGCGCCGCCGGGACGTGATGAAAGGCAGCCGCGAAGATCCGCTCACCGAGCAGGAGGCGATGGCGAAACTCAGGCATTGCATGGCCTTCGGCTTGCATGCTGCGCCGGCCGATGCCGATCGCCTCGCGCAGACGGTGATGACGCTCGAGCGCCAGGATGATGCGGCGCAAGCGATCGTATCGGTTTTCCCGCTTGCGCCCGAGCCGGCCGCGCGCAAATCAGACCATGCCTGACCGGTGAACGCAGCTTTCGGCTGTTGATTACGCGCAGCCTCTATTTTGCGGTCTTTGCCGATGTGTATACTATGAGAAATGATGCTAAGACCGCAGCACTCGCATCGAGCGCACGGGCTTGATGGGCTACAGGAGCTACAACTTGAATCACGATGAAGTGCGGATGGTTTCAGCGAGCGGAATCCTCGGCTATGGCTTCCCCGAAAGCTCGCTTAAGGCGGGACTCGAGCGCAAGCCTCATATGATCGGAGTCGACGGCGGCAGCTCCGATCCCGGGCCTCACTATCTCGGCTCGGGAAAAACGTTCACGAACCACCTCGCAATCAAGCGCGACCTTGCGCTGCTCGTGCGGGGCGCGATCGCCAGCAAGATTCCGATGATGATCGGCACGTGCGGCGGCGCGGGCGGCGAACCTCATCTGCAGTTGTGCGCCGAGCTCGTGCACGAAATCGCGCGCGAACACGATCTTCACTTCAAGCTCGCGCTGATCCATTCCGAACAGAGCAAATCCTGGCTCAAGGAGCGCGTAAAAGCCAAGCGCATCCATCCGCTCGGCGGCGCGGCGCCGCTGACCGAATCCGTGATCGACCGCGCAGAGCGCATCGTAGGCATGATGGGACCGGAACCGTACCGGGCTGCGCTTGAAGCCGGCGCACAAGTGATATTGGCAGGCCGCAGTACCGATCCCGCGCCGTGGGCCGCGCTCGCGATGCATCACGGAATGCCGCCCGCCCAGTCGTGGTTTGCCGGCAAAATGCTCGAATGCGCGTGCAATGCGGCGCTGCCAAAAAAACACGATTGCCTGTTGGGTACGGTCGCGCGCGATTACGTCGAAGTCGAGCCGCTCAATCCCGAGCTGCGCTGCACGCCGCTCTCGGTCGCGGTGCAGGCGCTGCACGAAAATGCGAGCCCGATTATTCACAAAGAGCCGGGCGGCCTGCTCGACACGAGTGCGTGCGAGATCAAGGCGCATACCGAACGCGCGGTGCGCGTGTCCGGAATGCAATGGCGGCCGCAGCCCTACACGATCAAGCTCGAAGGCGCTGAAAAGGTCGGTTACAGCGCGATCACTTTTGCGGGCACGCGCGATCCCGGCTTGATTGGACAAATCGATGATTTCGCGCGTGCGGTGCGCGAATCAGTGGCGACGAAGGTCGCCGCGTTTAACGTCTCACCCGAGGAGTACCGTCTGGTGCTGCGGCTCTACGGAAAGAACGGCGTGATGGGCGAATGGGAGCCGTTCCAGGACGGGACTTCGCACGAGCTCGGTATCCTCGCGGAAGCAGTCGCAAAAACGCAGGACATCGCGAATGCCGTGATTTCGGTCATGCGCGTCACTTTGCTGCATACGGATTTCCCCGGACGCATGTGCAAGGAAGGCAACATGGCATTTCCGTTCTCGCCTTCCGACATCGAGCGCGGCGCGGTATACGAATTCTCGCTGCGTCACGTCGTCGAGCCGGACGACCCGTACCAGATTTTTCCGATCGAGTACGAGAACGTGTGAGGGACTATGCCCAAGCTCAAGGAAATCGCGAAAGCCTGCAAGAGCAAGAACGCCGGACCGTACGAGCTTACGCTCGACATTATGTTCGAAGATGCGGCCACATTCGAGAAAGTTCGCAAGACCGGAGTCATTTCTCCGGCATTGATC
>DASYSI010000160.1:0-4468 GCA_036003485.1 Burkholderiales bacterium
CTGATACTACCAACAACGTTACGCTCCGGCAAACCGCAAAGTGCGGTGAGCTTTCATGCCGCATCGCCGTGCCGTGCCGCGCAGGCTCGCCGCCCATGGGGTCCTGCATCAGCCTGCTAGTCATTTGCTGCGGACTCAAAATCGTTTAGGATTTACCGCTGCTTGCGATGTTCCGCCGCATGCGGGCACCGGATCCGATCAACCGCCATCAGGAGCTGAAAATGAAATTACTGACTTTCCGTCCCCCGCGCGCGCGCAGCGGGCATTTCGGCGTGCTGCTGTCAGATGGCCGGGTACTCGATATCACAGCCCTTGCAGGCCGCAAAGTACCGCCGACGCTGCTTGATTGCATACGCAACGGCGACGCCGCGCTCGCCGCGGTAAGGACGACAGTCGAAACGGTCGAGGCCACACTGCAGCGCGGTGAGAATCTGCCGCAAGTGTTTGCGCTCGCTGCCGTCACGCTAGAAGCGCCGCTGATTCCAGGCAAAATCATGGCGGTCGGCAAGAACTACGCCGATCACGCGGCCGAGGGCGCGGGTCAGGTTTACAGTCGCGTCGCGGGATTTATCAAACTCACAAGTTGCATCGTGCCGCACGGCGCAACCGTGCGCAAGCCCGCCTGGACTGAAAGCTTCGATTACGAAAACGAGCTCGCGATCGTGATCGGGCGCGAATGCAGCGATGTTTCGCACGAACAGGCGTACGACTATGTGTTTGGCTACACCATTATGAACGACCTATCATGCCGTGACGTGCAGTTCGCCGAGCGCAAAGAGGGCAACATATGCATCGGCAAAAATTTCCCGACCGCGGCGCCGCTCGGACCCTGGATCGTCACCAAGGATGAGATCGCCAATCCGCACAACCTGCGCATTACCACGCGCGTGAACGGCGAAGTTCGCCAGGATGCCAATACCGCGACCCAGATCTACCATATTCCGGCGCAAATCGCGTGGTATTCGCACGCGGGATTCGAGCCCGGCGATATTATCTCGAGCGGTACGCCAGCGGGGACCGGCATGGGCTACAAAGGGCCCGGCACGTGGTATCTGCAGCATGGTGACCGTATCGAATGCGAAATCGAAGGCATCGGTGTGCTCGCCAATACCGTTACCGCGCGCAAGCGGCGCAGCTGATCAGAAGTTGACGGCGGCGGTTTTCAGCAAACGCGCCCAGCGGTCCCGATCCCTTTCGATCAGCGCACGAAAGTCCTGCATTGAGCCCGGCGCGGGCAGCAGCCCCTGGGAGATGAGCAGATGCTGCAAAAACTCCTCGGACAACGCCTTGTTGATCTCGTAATTGAGCTGCGACACAATCGCGCCCGGCGTTCGCGCCGGCGCGAACAACCCGAACCAGCCGCCCGCTTCGAATCCGGCCACCCCTGATTCCGCGATCGTCGGCACCTGCGGCATGGCGGGATGGCGCATTGCCGAACCGACCGCGATAATTTTGACTTTGCCGCCATCCCGGTACGGCAAAGCGGCCGACAACGGCACGAAACCAAGCTCGATCTGGCTCGTCACGATAGCGTTCAGCGCAGGCACGCTGCCGTTGTAATTGACGTGCACGATTTCCACACCGCTCATGACGCGGAACAACTCTCCCGCCAGATGGGAAGTGGACCCATCGCCCGCCGACGCGTAGTTGATGCTGCCCGGCAGCCGCCGCGCACGGTCGATCAAGTCCCGAACATTCGGCACCGGATGGTCGGTGGCGGCAACCATTGCAATGGGCATATGGGCGAACATCGCAACCGGCGTCAGCTCGGTCAGGGGATCAAACGGAGCCGCTGGATTCAGCGCAGGGAAGATCGTGATGGTCGGACTATCCGCAAACAGCAGCGTGTAGCCATCGGCAGCCGCCATCGCGGCGTAGCGGGTACCGGCGTTGGTTTTCCCTCTGACACGCCGATATACGTTGACCGGCTGTCCGAGCGCCCCTGTCAGCGACTGCTGCATCTGGTGGACCAGAATATCGCTCAACGAAGGTGCCGACATCGTCTGCATCACTCGCATCAGCTTGCTGACGCGCGGAATGCCGGTGATATCGGTCGAGCCAGTCGCAGAAAATGGCAGCACCAGCACCAGCGGCCTGACAGGATAGGCATAACACCAGGCAATCCTGCTCAGCAACACCAGAACCAATAATGCCCGCATCGCCCCGATCGCGGATTAATGCGCCAGTTGCAGCGATTTGACTTCGAGGTATTCCTCGAGCCCGTAACGCCCGAGCTCGCGGCCATGGCCGGATTGTTTGTAACCGCCGAACGGCGCCAACATATTGAATGCGCCACCGTTGATATCGACCGCCCCGGTTCGCAGACGGCGCGCGATGCGCCGCGCGCGCTCTTCATCCTGCGACCATACGGCTCCCGCCAGCCCGTAAACGGTGTCATTGGCGATACGCACCGCGTCATCCTCATCCCGATAAGTCAGAATACTCAACACCGGTCCGAAAATTTCTTCCTGCGCAATCGTCATTTCAGGTTTGACGCGCCCAAATACCGTAGGTTGCACATAAAAGCCTTTGTCCAATCCTGCCGGTGCCTGCGGCCCTCCGACCAGCAGCTGCGCTCCTTCCGCGATGCCCTTATTGATGTAATCGCGCACGCGCTGGCGCTGGGAATCCGAAATCAGCGGACCCAGCTTGGTGCCTGGCGACAGCGGATCACCCAGCGTAAAGGTCAGGGCGGCTTCGACCGCGATCTGGGCGGCCTCCTCATACCGGGCCTCGGGCACGAGCAGCCGCGTGTGCGCGCTACAGGTCTGACCCGAGTTCAGATAACACGCAGCGACGGTAGCTCGTACTGCTTTTTCAAAATCGGCATCGTCGAGCACGACCGACGCCGATTTTCCGCCGAGCTCGAGCGCGACGCGCTTGACCGTCGCCGCGGCGAGCTCGGATACCCGCTTACCGGCGCGTGTCGAGCCGGTAAAAGAAACCATGTCGACATCCGGATGCCGCGCGAGCGCTTCACCCACCACGCCCCCCCTGCCGCACACCAGATTGAAAACGCCCGCCGGCAGACCCACGGTATCGACGATTTCAGCCAGCATAAACGCCGTGAGTGGCGCGACTTCGCTCGGCTTGAGCACCACGGTGCACCCCGCTGCCAAGGCCGGCGCCACTTTCGCCACGACCTGGTGCAGCGGATAATTCCATGGCGTGATGCAGGCGATGACACCGACCGCCTCGTGTAATACCAGCGAATTGCCGATGCGTTCCTCGAACGTGTGCTCGTGCGCAAGCTTGGCGTAACTCTCCATGACGAGTGGCGGCAGGCCCGCCTGGATGCGCTGCGACATCTTGAGCGGCATGCCGACTTCGCCCGCAATGCTGTGCGCGATCTCGTCGCCGCGCGCGCGCAGGCCGGCGGCGATTTTCTGCAGCAACCCGGCGCGCTTTTCGACCGGCGTTTCAGACCACGGCGCGAACGCACCACGCGCCGCGGCGACGGCGGCATCGGCGTCTGCGGCCGTGCCGTCCGGAACTTTTCCCATCACGGCTTCAGTTGCGGCATTGATGACATCGATGGTGTGCGTCGAATGTGACGGAACCCACTTGCCGTTAATGTAAATCTTGTCGTGAATCTGCATGTTTCGGAGATCTGCGCTCGTGGGCAAGTCGCGAGCGTAGCGCCACGCCCTCCCGACCGTCAACCTATCGGAGTTTGTCCGATTGTGACGTAGGACTGCGCGCTTAATTCCGGCGCACGGGTCGAACTCGCAATCGCTCGATCGGTCGTACCGAAAACGGATAGGAGGTATTTATGAAATTCAAATATTTGGCGGTTGTAGCGTTGGGATCGGTTTGCGCAGCCGGGGCTCTGGGCGCACAGTCGCCTTCGGGCGAGGCCACCGAGCGACTCAGCCCGCTCGACAGCAATCCGGACTGCATGGAACGCAATGGGCCAGCGTGCGTCACGTTTGAAGCCCCCGTCAGACGGAATGCCGTTGCGCCTGCAACACCTCCTGCCACCGTGATTGAGACGCCTGCGCCAACACGGCTTCCATCCGGTGTCGTAGTGTTGCCGCCTGCGACGGGCTCAGCGACGGCCCCAAATCTTCCGCCGGCAGATCAAACCGGTGATTTCTCAGCGGCCCGCACACCTGCAAACGCACCACTGATCACCACTCCGGCCGCGCCCGGAGTCGGATCGGCCACAGTGCCAAACTCTGCGCCTGCCGACCAGACGGGAGATTTCTCGGCGGGCCGCACTCGATCGAGCTCAGGATCGGTTTCTACTCCGGCATCAAGCATGCCAGGCAGCACAGGACCTGCCGGAGCCGGCAAAAGCGTCGTACGGTAAACTTCGAGTCGATTGCACGATATCCTGCATTACTTGAGCGGCGTGCTGTACGATACTGCGAGCAGCGCGTACACTCGCGACTCTTCGAGCATAAGGAATTCCGTCAGATGCGTTTCTTATTGCCACTGGTTGTCGCGTTGGCCACAACCGCCGCTT
>DASYSI010000161.1:0-14297 GCA_036003485.1 Burkholderiales bacterium
AGACGGGATCGAGACCTGCTCGCCGAGGCCGCAACTGTACTAGCGGTGATCTTCGCTTCGGTCACTGGCGGGAGGCTCGCCCATCGTTGCCATTCCTCCCATTATCCACGCGATGCCGCAACCGATGAACAGCCATACAACTAAAAGTAACAGAAACTCCATATGTCACCTTGAGGTAAGTGTGCGTTCGCTCAGTCGAAAAGTGGCTCAGGCTCGACAGTGTGAAATAATGCACACTCTCAGGTGACAAATCAAGAACTTCTTAAAATCAAATAGTTGATAGTGTCAGTTACGGAGAAATCTAAATCGGAAAATTGGCCGGACAGCGCAAAACCTCAAGCGCGACCTTCAATCGCCGCCGCCCGATACCAACCGTTTGATTTTAAATCATTTTCTATCCCGGCTCGCGTTGCTTTCAGCAAGCCGACCCAAATAATGCTGCCACATGTCGTTTTGCCTGACGCCGTAGTCATAGAGCAAATCCCATGAGAATATTCCGGTGTCGTGGCCGTCGGAAAAGCATAGTTGCACCGCGTACGTGCCTACCGGCTCTATTTTCGAAATGGTGACCTCCCTTTTGCCGGTTTGTAACACCTCCTGCCCCGGACCATGACCCCGTACCTCGGCGGATGGCGAATAAACACGCAGGAATTCGCACGGCAGGCTGAATGTCTTGCCGTCGGCAAAGGTGATCTCAAGTACGCGCGATATCTGATGCAGCTTGATTTCCGTGGGTTGCGGCGTAGTTTTGTCGATTCCAGCCATCAGTTATCTCCTCGCCGGCGATTGCAGCCTATTATCATAAAACGACCGCAAACCCATGACCCACACGGCCGCGCGATTCGAAATATCGCCACTTTTATCGTGCACTTTCCGAATTGTAATTGAATCATGGATTGTCATGAGGTTGTAATGATGGTTTCATACCATTGCAATGTTCGAATCGCCCGCCAAAGGAAAGCCAGAATGGCAACTATACTTGTAGTCGAAGACGAACCGGCCATTCAGGAACTGATTACGCTGAATCTTGAGCAATCCGGATATAGCCCGTTGCGCGCGAATGATGCGGAACAGGCCATTGAACTGGTGCGCGACGAATTGCCCGACTTGGTGCTGCTCGACTGGATGTTGCCCGGGATGAGCGGCATCGAATTTGCACGCAGGCTGCGCGCCGACCGCCGGACTCAGGATGTGCCCATTATCATGTTGACCGCGCGTGCCGAAGAACACGACAAACTCTCGGGGCTCGAGAGCGGCGCCGATGATTACATCACTAAGCCATTTTCTCCGCGCGAGCTCAATGCCCGGATCAGGGCGTTGCTGCGTCGGCGTGCGCCGCAGACCACTGACGACATAGTCGAAGCGAGCGGTCTTAAGCTCGATCCGGTCAGCCACCGCGTCAGCGGCAACGGCAAGCCGTTGACGCTCGGGCCGACCGAATTCCGCCTGCTGCATTTTATGATGACCCATCCCGAGCGCGTCTATTCGCGTGCGCAGCTGCTCGATCATGTGTGGGGCGATCACGTATTCGTGGAGGAGCGCACCGTCGATGTGCATGTGAGGCGACTGCGCAAAGCGTTGGAGCAAACTGATCACGACCGGCTAATCGATACCGTGCGCGGAGCAGGCTACCGTTTTTCTGCGACCTAAGCGCCTGCTACTTCGCAGCGCCGTGAGATAATACGCGTTTCCGCGTCCGGTGCCGCCATGCTCAGCTTCTGGGGCAAACCGCTCACCACCCTAGTCTTGCTCGCGTTTGCAGCATTGATCGCGTGGGCGATTTTCGGTCCTATCCTGGCTCTGGTCACATTCAGCGCGGGGCTGCTGGGCTGGCTCGCGCGCCATCTCCTCAATCTGTATCGGTTCCGGCGCTGGCTTCGCAATCCATCGGTCGATAGTGTGCCGCAGGGGTCGGGCCTATGGGCGAGCGCATACGCGGGACTCTATCGTTTGGTACGCAGCCAAAGCCAAAGCGAATCCAAGCTTTCCGCGGCGCTCACGCGTTTCCGTCAGGCTGGCGCGGCGATGCCAGACGGCATGGTGATACTCGACGAGAGTGACCGTATCGAGTGGTGCAACCCCAGGGCCGAGTTGCATTTCGGGATCGAATTGTCACGCGATGCGGGTCAGCAGATTACTTACCTCGTGCGTCACCCGCAGTTCGCTGCCTACCTGGACGCGCAAAGCTATAGTGATCCGCTGGTGCTCAAATTGCCGCGCGATATGGAAGTTACGCTAAGCGTGCAACTCGTGCCATACGGCGACAAGCAAAAACTGGTGATGAGCCGCGATATTACGCACGTCGAGCGCGTGGAAACGATGCGGCGCGACTTCGTCGCCAATGTTTCGCATGAATTGCGCAGTCCGCTTACGGTGCTATGCGGATTTCTCGAGACTATCATCGACATGCCCAAGGTCGACAGCGACGTGAATCGCCGCACTTTGCGGCTGATGCAGGAGCAGGCACTGCGAATGGAGCGCGTGGTTGAAGACCTGCTGACATTGTCGCGCCTGGAAAGCGCACAAAACCCGGTGCGCGACGAATGCATTGACGTACCGGCGCTGCTGCGCGAGCTGCATCAGGATGCGGCGGCATTAAGCGCCGGGCGCCATCGCATCCAGCTGCACCTGGAGAGCTCCGACTGGATTCTGGGCAGCGAGAATGAATTGCGCAGCGTTTTCGGTAATCTGATCAGCAATGCGGTCCGCTACACGCCGAAAAGCGGCGAGATTGTTCTGCGCTGGGTGCGCCAGGATGGCCAGGCGCGGTTTGTAGTCGAGGACAGCGGGATTGGCATTGATGCCCAGCACATTCCGCGCTTGACCGAGCGTTTTTACCGCGTCGACCGCGGCCGCTCCCGCGAATCCGGCGGCACCGGCTTGGGGCTTGCCATCGTCAAGCATGTAATGACTCGTCACCAGGGTAGGCTTGAAATCTCGAGCGAACCGGGACGCGGAAGCCGATTCAGTGCAGTGTTTCCGGCGCCGCGAATTGTATTGCCACAGGAACGCGACGCGCAGTTACGTGCGTAACGGCGCGGAGCGGGAATTTTTAGACAATCGTCACGATACAGCGCTCGAAGTCGCTGCCTTTTTCGATCAGGTTGACGAGCTTCGCAACCTGTTTCTGTTCTCCATACAGGTCAACAAAGCGGCCCGGCTGATACCAGCCGGTGGGCAGTATCAAGGTTGTCGGTGTCGATGGCGCGGCGAGCTCAGGCAACAACAGACCCCGCTCGAAATCCTTGATGCCTGAGGACGCCTGGAAATTGATCGGCCGCACCGTAACTGGGCGAGCAATGCCGGGGAATTGGCGCACGCCGATGAAAAGTTCGTTATTTTCATCGACTCGCATCCACTGCACGAGCCCGAGGTGAAACGGTTTGCTCGAGCCGCAGCGCAACGCGACGAGCTGGTGGTGGCTGATACGCATTTGCGCATCCGCGTCGCGTAACATGCACATAAAACCTGAATTACTTTGGTTGATGAGTTCCCATGATTCGACCGCCGAGCTCTCGCCCGACGCGAGCATGTGGTGGGTGCGATCGCTGATGTGGCCGAACAGTTGCAAATCGTGCTCTTCCTCTCGCGACAGACCGCTTCCGGGCACACGAAACGAGCGGCCGCTGATGTAAAAATGCGCGGCGTGCATGCCAAGACAAACCTGAGCTTTGTCCCGGCTAAGACCGCGTTCTTCGCCGCGACTGGTGCCGGCACGACACCATTGGATATAGAGCAGCATCAGCAGATTTTCGCAGCCGGGCTGGCGCGCATCGTCTCCCAATCCCAGCTGCGCTGGCGTTTGTCCTTGCTTTAACAGCGTGATCACCTGGCGCAGGGTGCGACTGATCTGCTCGAGATCGAGATAGCGCAGACTCGCAGCTGAACCAAGCCCTTCGGCAAACACGGGACCCGCGCTTCCAGCTAGATTAACTCCCAGCGAAGGAATCGCCGACGCAGGCAATGGCTGCAATGCAAGGCTCAACTGAGCCGACCATTTTTCGATCCAGCGCGTGAGAAATTCCATTTGCCGTCCGGACATCGCAAACGGATTGGCGAGCTGCGCAAGCAGCGCCTGGCAGTAAGCCGCAGCGCAGCTTGAATCCTCTTCCTGATGGTTGAACACATCCGTTACCGCGGTATGAACAAACCCGCTCTGCTCTGCAAATACATACAATTGGTGCAGTTTTTTCCAACAAGCGGCGGGAACGTGGCGATAAATCCGGTAATACTCGAACATCGCGCAGGCCTGGTAGCGCAGACAGCGCATAACGATAAGCGCGCCGTGATCCCGGAGCCGTGGGTCACCGTTTACGTGTGCATCGCGGCACAGCGAGTAGCAGTCGACCAGTTCATGCCATAAGCCCAACACCCGCGTCCACAGCGCGGCTTCGGTGGGGTCGAGGGGAAGGGGTCGCGCGGTATACTTGCGCGCCACTTCGTTCTGAGCATAAACGACCGGCTCACGCAGCGTTTCAAGCGCGTGCAGCAGTTCGATCGGGCTCACGCCTGATCGTCTGAGCAGGGTGATTTGCTGCGTCAACGTTTGTTGCGCCGACTGCGCATTGGTCAGCGGCAGCGACTCTATCCAGCGCTTGCAGCTTGCGCCGTCAGTAAATTGCAATTGAAGCGCATTCAACGAAATTGATTGGGCAGCCATATCATTCCCGCCTTCAGAAAGCGGCGAATCCGCTATCCGCCGCACCGCGCATGGTTATCATCGTCTCAGTGAACGCAATTTATTACAAGCGCGGGCCAACACCAGGTGCCACGCACCGCATCCGGCGGGTGCATACGAATTAATGCGAGCTTAAAGCATCAGCCTGCACGCGCAAGCCCACCGGACAAAAGGCAGATTAGTCGACACCAATGGTGTGAGTATGTGACGAAGGTCACGCCTTTACGCAATCTTGCAGGGCATGGAAATATTTCACGTTCATCGTTCACACAGCGTCATTAAGGGTAATTGCGAGCCAGCATAGTCGCCAGCAATTCGCGCAATTGTAGTCCCGTTTCCGCAGGCGCGGCGGGCGGCGCCGATCGTTGCCGGTCGCCCCATATCGTTTGGGGAAAATGAGCGTCGTATTCGAAGCGGGGAATCACATGCCAGTGCAGATGCGGGGTCATGTTGCCGAAACTCGCAAGATTGATTTTGTGCGGCTTGAGCACTCGACGCAGTACTTGTTCGACCGACAATACCACGCGCATGCAGTGTTGCTGCTCGTCACGTGCCAGGTCGGTCATTTCCTTGACGTGCGCGTTCCAAATCACGCGACAGAAGCCGTGATAATCGGGATCGGCAACCAGCACCACGCGGCACTTTTCGTCGCGCCATAGCACCTCGCCGCCGCTTTGCCGGCAGAATTCGCAGCCCGACGACGCGTCAAGATTGACCGGGACCCCGCACTGGCTTTGTTCCTCCTCTGGTCTCATTTCGCACCATCCCGGCAATTTACGACAAAGCGGCTCGCTGCCGCGCGGCGCGGTCACGACGTCACCGAGCATGAACGCTGCCGGTGCGACGCCGGCTGCGCAATCAGTTGAGCCATCTCATTGTGCCGGGCCGAAATCGCGGAGTAGAACACTCGATCCAAAAACGGCGTTGTTGCGACGAAACTTTGCGCGCGTGCGCCGACGTGCGCGGAATCGAAACTGGCATTTTACTGCAACGCCACACTGGCACGCCTCAAAAAATCGACTCCGATTTGACGCATCGCGCGCCTATCGTGGATAATTCACGCCGCACTGGCGCTAGGGCGCCGCGCAGCTATTTTTCCGAGCTATCCTTAAAAATTCAGGTTGTCGCGTGGTGGGCGCGCCTGCGTGCCTGGTCGCGCTTCTGACAACGCCAAACCCAGAAAGGCAGCACATGAAATACGTGATCGATATCGGACCGATACCCGCGCTCCCCGTGACGGGCAGCTCTGATATGTTTCCGGTGGGCCGCATTTACTGCGTCGGCCGCAACTATGCCGAGCACGCGCGCGAGATGGGACACGATCCCGATCGCGAGCCGCCATTTTTCTTCATGAAGCCGGCAAACGCGATCGTGCAGAATGGCGCAACGATTGCGTATCCGCAGGCAACCACGGACCTGCATCACGAGATTGAACTGGTGGTAGCGCTGGGCAAGGGCGGCGCCCACATTCCGGCCGAACAAGCGCTCAATCACGTGTGGGGCTATGGCGTCGGCCTTGACATGACGCGGCGCGATCTGCAGGGCGAGGCGAAAAAAATGGGCCGGCCGTGGGAAATGGGCAAAAGCTTCGACAACTCGGCGCCGTGCACCGCGTTGATCCCGGCATCCAAGATCGGACACCCCGCAAAAGGCGCGATCTGGCTCAAGGTCAACGGGAAGACAGTACAGAAAGGCGATCTCTCGGAGCTGATCTGGAATGTGCCCGAAACAATTGCGTATCTGTCTGGGCTGGTCACACTTCAACCGGGGGATCTGATTTATTCCGGCACCCCGGCCGGTGTTGGTCCGGTCAAGGCCGGAGACAAGCTTCAAGGGCACGTCGATGGCGTCGGCGACGATCTGACGATTGCCTACGCCGGGTAACTCACCAGCTTCGGGGCTCCGAAGTCGACCGTCAGCCGTCGGCTTCCGAGGACATCGATCGGCGGTTTGAGCTGCACGATTTCGGGATTCACCGGCGCCTGATCTGCGGCTAACTGGAGACAACGATGCAGCAACGCAAACTCGGTAAAAATGGGCCGCAAGTGTCCGCAATCGGCCTTGGCTGCATGGGGATGTCGATCAGTTATGGCGAGCCCAACGACGGTGAGTCGATTGCGACCATGCATCGCGCGCTCGAGCTCGGTGTGAATCTGCTCGTTACATCCGACGCTTACGGGAACGGCGTCAACGAAGAGCTGGTTGGACGCGCAATCAGAGGCAAACGCGACCAGTTCGTGCTGGCGACCAAATTCGGCAACCTCGCGCTTGCCGGCGTTGCGCCGGGGGCATTAAGCGGCGGGCATCCGGACTATGTCCTGCGGGCATGCGACCAGTCGCTGCAGCGCCTGGGTGTCGACACGATCGATATCTATGGCCTGCATCGCGTCGATCCCACTGTTCCGATTGAGGACACGGTCGGTGCGATGAAAAAACTGGTCGAGCAAGGCAAGGTGCGCCACCTCGCATTATCCGAGGCCGGACCGCAGACGGTCAGGCGTGCGCACAAAGTACATCCGATAGTCGTGGTCGAGACCGAGTATTCGTTATGGAGCCGCGACGTCGAGCAAGACGTGCTGCCGGTGTGCCGCGAACTCGGCATTGGGTTCATGGCGTACGCCCCGCTCGGTCGCGGCTTTTTGACTGCGACCCTGAAAACGCTCGAGGCCCTGTTGCCGAAAGACCGGCGCCGCGATCATCCACGTTTCGACCCGAATAACATCAGCCGCAATGTCGAATTGCTCGCGCCCATGGAAAAAATTGCGTCGAACCGGAAATGCACTCCGGCGCAGGTTGCATTGGCGTGGCTGCTTGCTCAGGGCAGGGATATCGTGCCGATACCCGGCACCAAGCGCCGCAGTTATCTCGAACAGAACGCGGCATCACTCGAGGTGACGCTCACTGCCGAGGAAATTGCCACGCTGTCCAAAGCCTTTCCCCCGGGTATCGCTGCCGGAACCCGATATCCGGAGAAGCAGTTGAAAGCGCTTGGTATCTAGCCGGGCGGGGCACGAGCATGGGTGCCCGTGTTGAGATCGGGTGATTACCTGATTGTAGAAGACACTATAATCAACGGGCATCCGATACGAGCGGAATTCGGACCCGGGCGGCTCGAAACGATTACCGAGTATCTGGCGCGATGCCCAGATCGACTGCAAGCGGATTTCGCGCGCGCCGAAAAGTTTGGTTGCAGCTTCGCCGCACGCGGCTACTTCAAGCTTGGTCCACTGCGCCAAAGGTTGCAATGAGCCTCATGCCGTAGATCGAGGGTTTCGTGACGCGTACCTGAGACGAAAGCAAGCTAATGCCCGAGCTGCCGATCGGCAACCCGCCAACGCTCAATATCCCGAAGACTATTCAGCAAGCTATCAGCTTTCACCAGCAGGGCAGGCTGAAAGAGGCGGAACGGCTGTATGAAAACGTTCTAGGCGCGCAACCCGATCATTTCGACGCGCTTCATTTTTTGGGGATTCTGCGCGCCCAACAGGGAAACGCAGAGGCTGCATTCCACCTCATCTCGCTCGCACTCGAGCGGCACCCGCGCTCGGCCGATGCGCGGTCTAATCTTGGCAACGTTTTGCAAGGACTGGGCCGTTATGACGAAGCGATTAAGTGTTACGACCAGGCTCTTGCGATCAAGCCCGATGCTGCCGACGCACTTTGTAATCGGGGTAACGCGCTGCTAGCCCTCAACCGCCGCGATGAAGCGCTTGCGAGCTACGACCGCGCTGTGTCGATCAAGCCCGACTTTCCACAAGCGCTCAACAATCGCGGCAATGCCCTCCATGAGATGGGCCGGCATGATGAAGCGATTGCGAGCTATAACTTAGCCCTTGCCCTCAATCCCGAAGATGTGGAGGTCCTCAACAATCGCGGGAGCGCGCTATCGAGGCTGAGCCGGTATGACGAAGCCATTGCGAGCTACGACCGGGCGCTTGCGATCAATCCCCGCTACATCCAGGCGCTCAATAATCTTGGCAATGCTCTGCGGGATCTGGGCCGCCCTGATGCGGCCATAGCGAGTTACGACCGGGCGCTTGCAATCAAGCCTGATGATGCGGAGATCCTCAATAATCGCGGCAACGCGCTTACTGAACTCAACCGTTATCGCGAAGCAATCGAATGTTACGAACGCGCGATCGAGCTAGTTCCCGATTATGCCGAAGCGCTGTCTAGCCTGGGTACCGCGTTCGCGGAACACGGCAAACGGCATGAAGCCCTGGATTGCTACCGCAAAGCACTCGCGCTCAGGCCGCAATCCTCCGAGACGCGCTGGAAGCGCGTCATGGCGATTCTTCCCAACGTTGCGGGAGTAGAAGAAAGCCCTGCCGCGTTACGCGAGGAGTTTGGCCGCGAGCTTGCCGAGCTCGACGCGTGGTTTGATATGGAGCGCGACGATGTCCACGAAGCGGTGGGGGCGGGACAGCCTTTTAATCTCGCGTACCAGGAACAGAACAATCGCGAACTGCTTTCCCGCTATGGCACGCTGTGCGCGCGCCTGATGAAACACTGGCACGACGGACAAACTTTCACCGAGCCGGGTGTCGCGCAGAGCGGCGTGCTCCGGGTCGGAATTGTTTCGGCGCATATTCGCGATCATTCAGTGTGGACAACCATTATCAAAGGCTGGCTGCAGAATTTCGACCGCGATCGATTTGAATTTCATTCATTTCATGTGGGTTCCAAACACGATGAAGAAACGGTCTGGGCCCAATCGCATTCCACCTCTTTCGAGCACGGCGCAAAGGCGTTGCGACAGTGGGTTGATCTCATCCTGGCAAAACGGCTCGACGTGCTGATTTATCCTGAGATCGGGATGGATTCGATGACGGTGAAACTGGCAAGCCTGCGCTTGGTTCCGGTCCAGGCTGCCGCGTGGGGGCATCCGGAGACGAGCGGCTTGCCGACGATGGATTACTATCTATCGGCTGCGGCGCTCGAGCCGTCCAACGCGCAGGAGAACTACACCGAACGGCTGGTAGCATTTCCCCGGTTAGGGTGCTGCTATACGCCAGTGCCGGTGACAGGCGCAAATCCGGATCTCGCTGTCTTGGGTCTTGATCCGCAGGCTCCCATTCTGCTATGCCCCGGCACGCCATTCAAATATGCGCCACAGCATGATCAAGTTTTCATCGACATCGCCCGCAGGCTTGGCCGCTGCCGGTTCGTTTTCTTTGTTTTCGAGCGCCGCGAACTGTCGGAAAAGCTTCGACAGCGGCTCAAGTTCAATTTTTCTCAAGCCGGTTTAGCGCTTGAAGATTATTGTGCATTCATTCCCTGGCAAAACAGGGCTGAGTTTCATGGCCTGATGAAACGCGCCGATGTTTTTCTCGATACCATCGGCTTTTCAGGGTTCAATACGGCCATGCAGGCGGCGGAGTGCGCCCTGCCGATTGTGACGCGGGAAGGGCGTTTCATGCGCGGCCGACTGGCGAGCGGCATCTTGCGCAGCATGGGCATGTCCGAACTGGTTGCCGCAGACGAAAAAGGCTATGTCGATCTGGCGGTCAAACTCGCATCCGATGCCGGGTATCGGCAGTCGATCCGCCGGCGCATTGAAACCTGCCGCGCTGACCTGTTCGGCGATGTGGCGACAGTGCGTGCGCTGGAGGATTTTCTGCTGAAGGCGGCAAAACGGAATTGAAGCCGCGCGCGGCCGTGGCTGCGCTCGACAACTAGTCGCTGGCGAGGGAAAGCACGACTATCATCCCCGCAATCAAGCGCCCGAATTCATGCCGCAAAGCGATAGGCTGCACTCTATGTTCAACGAAGTGGTGCCGCGCTGCGCACTCGCGCAGATAGGATAGCGCATGCGCATAGCGGCGGCTGGGCTGCAGCACGAATCCTGCTCCTTCATGAGTTTCCACTGAGAATGCGAACTGCCCGTCCGGTCGCAACGCCATGTGCGCACCCTCGAATATGGCTTCGAGATCGCCGACGTAGATAAATACGTCTGCCGAAATCAGGAGATCAAAGCTCGCGCGCCGGGTATGGAGAAATGCCGTTATCTCGCCCTGAATCAACGAATCATAAACTCCGCGTTTGCGTGCACGTTCGAGCATGCCCTGCGACATATCGACGCCCGTCAAGGTGCGTGCCAATGTCCGAAATTCGACACCGCACAACCCAGTTCCGCAGCCCAGATCTGCGATATCGAGACTGCGCGGCGGAATTCCTTCAGACACTGCGGCAAACAATAGCTGGGGCGCGTGATACTGCAGCGCTGCCAAATCTTCATCGAAACGATCGGCATATCTGTCAAATAAAGCGCGCACGTAGTGAGGCGGCGAAACAGGAGGAGGGGCACCAGCGCCGAGTGCGGCCAAGTAATAGATCAGATCTTCCCGATCGCCGCCACTCTCTAGCGCCGCCTTGTAGCTCTGCAACGCGTCGGTATCGCGCCCCAGCGCGTGCAAGACATCGCCGCGGTTGTGCAGCGCTTCAGGAGCGCCGGGTCTGATCGCCAGCGCCCGCTCGAAACTTTCGAGGGCTTCCGTGTGGCGCCCAAGCTCAAACAATAGCAGGCCGCGGTTGGAAAGGGCTTCAACATGATTTTCTTCGAGCGCCAACGCTCTATTGCAGCTCTTCAGCGCTTCTTCGTTGCGATGCAGCGCTTTCAGGATTAGACCGCGGTTCGAGAGCGCGTCGGCCCAGTCAGGTTTGATCGTGAGTGCGCGATCACAGCTTGAGAGGGAAGCTTCCAGTTTTTGACCGTGAAACTGGTAGATGGACTTATTCAGCCATGCGAGTTCGTCGTCCGGGTCGAGTTCGAGAACTTTGTCGATGTACTGCGCGGCTTCTTCGTACTTTTTCTGTTGAAGAAGCACCGACGACAAATTCGACAGCACAGACAATCGATTGGGAATCAAAGACAAAATGCGCAGGTAAAGCGTCTCAGCCTCGATGAGCCTGCCTTGCGTTTGGCTCTCCAGAGCCCGCTGAAAGAGGCCGCGCGCTTCTTCGTGGTTATCGGATGCCAAAGTCAATTTTCTGTCGAAGTTTGGCGCAAAGATCTAGCCGCGCATCCGGTTCAACCCGCATGTTAAAATTCGGTGCAAGTGTTGCTTTTGTCCAGTCGTGTCTTCAAAAGCGTGGAGCTATGAGCGAAGCGAAGCTGATCAGCGAAGAGTATAGAAAGATGCAGCAGCAGTTGCACGAAAATCCTAACTATGGCGTCGCCTCGGTCGGATTTGCGCCGTTGGTAGCACAGGTCGTCGAAAGTATAGGCGCGCGCGAGTTGCTCGATTACGGCGCTGGAAAAGGGCGGCTCGGCACGACGTTAAAGACGCATCTACGCCAACCGCTCCACATTCATCATTACGATCCTGCGATACCGGCTTGGTCCAAGCCTCCGCAACCTTGCGCTTTGGTGGCGTGCATCGACGTGCTCGAGCACATCGAACCGGCGTTGCTGGACAATGTCCTGGATGATTTGAAGCGGGTTACCGCGGGCGTCGGATTTTTTACCGTTCACACCGAACCCGCTGTCAAACATCTCGCGGATGGGCGCAATGCGCATTTGATCCAGCGGCCTGCGTCATGGTGGCTGCCGAAGTTCCTCGAGCGTTTCGAGCTCGCCAATTTCAACCGCGTGGAGATGGGCTTCATCGTCATCGTCGAACGCAAACGGGATAACGTTTCGTAGAGCATGCCGTTCGATTCATCGCGCGCGGCTGAAGCGTTATAGCGTCTGCAGCCGCGTAGCAATATGCGCGAGCGCTATCGCAAGCCGGGCGTCAAGTTTGTGGGCGCCTCGCCGATGCGCCTAAATCCGCTGTCAGTTGGGCGAGGGCGTCGCTCCAGTCACCGTTATTTTCCTGGCGATAGATACTGAAACCCGGAAACCATGGCGATCGAGCACCTTTCGCCATCCATCGCCATTCAGCCGGGCACGGCACGAGCACGCGTGCCGTCTTGCCGACGCCCGCACGCAGATGCATGTTGGTGTTACTCACTCCGATGTAGTCGTCCAGCAGTGCGAGCAGCGCAAGCATGGATTCGAGGTCTTCGTTTAAGTCGCATAAATCGTGCAGCGGTCGCTTCAAACAACCACCGAATTCATCGATCTCTCCGGGTTCCGGATTACGTTGCAGCGCAAGAAAAGTGCCGTCGACGTGCTCGAGCGCTGCGGCGAGCGATTTGAACGGAATCTGTTTAAAGAGCATCCAGGCCATATCCCTGCCCTGTTCTGCAGGCGCCGTGCCGCCGCGCCAGGTCAAGCCCCGATACGGTGGCGGTCCAAGCTCAGAAAGCCGTTGTGTGAGAGATGCCAGCCGGTCGGGCAGCGGTGTAAGTTCTAGCGCGCGCGGCAAATCCGGATAGATTAACCCATACGCTTTAGGCAGTGATGCAATGAAAGCGTACACAGCACCGGCCGGGAATTTCGAGGGCGCAACCCGCGTTCCTAAAGGTGATGCAGAATTTGCGCAAGCCGCCAAGGGCAGGTCACCGGCCGTGAGAAGATAGTCGGCCGCTGGCGTGGGCTCGGTATTAGGAATAACCCGATCCAGGTCACCTACCCTCTCAAGGATACTCGACAGTTTTGGATTGGTGCGATACGTGAGGCGCGCCCCGCGCGCTTTGAGAAAGCGCGCAAATCGCAAAAAGAACAGCTCGTCGCCGAGTCCCTGTTCACGCAGCACGCAAACATGCAGGTTGTGCAGCTTATCCGGCATTTCGGATGCCATCGTGAGATTGGGATAGCGGGTGATAAGCTCTGTGCGCGCCGGTCGATACAGGAAATCACGCCAGCCTTCTTCAAACAGTCCCAGCGCAAGTTCCACTGTCGACAGCGTAAAGTGTGCCTCCCATGATTCCGGCGCCAGCGCGAGCGCGCGTTCGAGCAAATGCAGCCCTGCACGCGATTTACCCACCTCGTGCAGAGCGCTTCCCGTGGCCATGAGTATGCGGGCATTGTTCGGCTCCAACGCGATTGCTTTGAGATCGAGCTCAAGGGCTTCGCGCAGGCGGCCTTGATGACCGATGGCCGCGCTTAGAAACGTATAGGCAAGCGCAAGATCCGGGGCCGATGCGACCGCTTGCCGGCCCTCGGTTTCGGCCTCGGCGAAACGCCCGCGATCAATCAGTATCGAGACCAGATTGCAGCGCGCCATGACGAACTCAGGGTTAAGCTCGAGCGCCCGCCGATAGGATGACTCGGCTTCTTCGAATCGGGGCAGCGCGTGCAGCAAGCTGCCCAGATTGTTGTAGGCATCGGCGAGCGCGGGGTCCGCTTCGATCGCGCGCCGATAAAGCGTAATCGCTTCCATCGCGCGCTGCTGGTCGCGTACGGTATTTCCAAGATTGAGCCATCCGAGCGCGTAAGACGGAAACTGCCGCGTGATCGTTCGCAAATGCGATTCCGCTTCAGCGAAATTGCCCGCGAGCGCAAAGCAGTTCGCAACGCCGATGCGTAACTGCGGATTGTCGGGATTGAATTTGGCCGCGCGCTGAAACGCAGAACGCGCTTCAGGGTAGCGCTTGAGCTCGGTCAGCGCCGCTCCGAGGTTGGCGAGGAAAGCCCAATTGCGCGGCTGCAATGCAGCGGCTCTACTTATCAGCTCGACCGCTTTCGCGGCCTCGCCGCTTTGCAATGCGATGAGGCCGAGCAAGTGGAGCG
>DASYSI010000162.1:0-2696 GCA_036003485.1 Burkholderiales bacterium
GCATGCCCGCTCACGCGCGAGACGCGCGGAAGCGTGAGCGCTGCCATGCTGGAAAAGCTGCCGCGCGACCCCGAAGCGCGTCTCGACGACACACAAGCCGCGCGCGCCGAAATCGCCTATTTCAGCAGCGACGTGTTCCCACTATTCGCCAAGCCCTTTTTCTCGGCGACGCGCAAAGCGGCGGGACTCAAATGGCTGCAGGTATTCAACGCCGGCGTCGACCATCCGGTATTCGCGTCCATACTCGAGCGCGGCGTGCGGCTCACGACTTCATCGGGCTCGGCGGCCGAGCCGATCGCGCAGACCGCAATCGCGGGGATGCTTTATTTCGCGCGCGGATTCCCGCGCTGGACCGCGAGCCAGCGCACCCGCACCTGGAACCCGCTGCGGCCGGACGAATTCCCGCGCGACCTGCGCGGCCAGACCATGGTGATCTATGGAGTCGGCAAGATCGGGGGCGAAATTGCACGGCTCGCGCGCATGCTCGGCATGCGCGTCGTCGGCGTGCGCCGCAGCGCGCAGAAACCCGAACACGTCGACGCAATCCACACGCCGGACAAGCTCGCCAAGCTGCTGCCGGGTTGCGATTGGCTCACGCTCGCATGCCCGCTCACGCGCGAGACGCGCGGAAGCGTGAGCGCCGCCATGCTGGAAAAGCTGCCGCGCGGTGCGCACCTCATCAATGTCAGCCGCGGTGAAATCATCGACGAACCCGCACTGATCGCCGCGCTCCGGAGCGGACACCTCGGCGGCGCGTATCTCGACGTGTTCGCGCAGGAACCCTTGCCCGCGGATTCGCCGCTGTGGGACATGCCCAATGTACTGTGCTCGCCACATAACGCAGCGGCATCGGCCGGCAACGATGCGCGCATCAACGCGATTTTTCTCGATAATCTCGGACGCTGGAAACGCAACGAACCGCTCATCAACGAAGTCACGCAGCTCTGACAGCGTGCGGGCATAGCCCCAGGAGGAGAATATGAAGACAGCCATCGCCGCCGCACTTGCGGCTGCCGTGCTTGCGAGCAGCAGCGGCTTTGCACAAAGCTACCCGGGCAAGACGATCCGCGTCATCGTGCCTTACGCGGCCGGCGGCAATACCGATTTCACCGCGCGCGTGATCGCAACCAAGTTGAGCGAAGTGTTCGGCCAGCAGATAGCGGTTGAAAACCGTCCCGGCGGCGCCACTAACATCGGCTCCGAACTCGTCGCAAAGGC
This sequence comes from Burkholderiales bacterium, assembly GCA_036003485.1. Classification (GTDB taxonomy): domain Bacteria; phylum Pseudomonadota; class Gammaproteobacteria; order Burkholderiales; family SG8-41; genus PALSA-1004. The sequence goes on from DASYSI010000162.1 coordinate 1,219, forward strand.
TCCGCCCGACGGCTACACGCTGCTGATGGGCGGGGCCGCGAATGCGATCAACATGACCCTTTTTGCTAAACCACCCTACGACACGTTACGCGACTTCACTCCCGTCGTATGGTGCGTGCAGGGCGCCAATGTACTGGCGGTGCATCCCTCGGTACCGGCGAAGAATCTGAAGGAGTTGATCGCGCTCGCCAAAGCGCGTCCCGGCCTGCTCAATTTCGCATCATCCGGCATCGGCAGCTCGAATCAGATGGGGGGCGAGCTCCTGAAGCTAATGGCGAAAATCAACATCGTGCACGTGCCGTATAAAGGCAACGCGCCCGCGCTCACCGATGCCGTCGGCGGCCACGTCGAAATGCTGTTCGTCGGCGTGCCGGCGCTTGTTCCCCATCTCCAGTCGGGAAGGCTGCGCTCGATCGCGATCGGCAGCCTCAAGCGCTTTCCCGCGATACCGGAGGTTCCGACCTTCGACGAGTCCGGCCTTCCGGGTTTCCAATCGACCAACTGGTTCGGCCTGATGGCGCCGGCCAAAACGCCGCGCGAGATCGTGACGCGCCTCAACGTCGAGGTCGGCAAAATCCAGGCCGGCAGCGACGTGCGTGAGCGCTTTATCAACGAAGGCATAGAACCGATCGGCGGCAGTCCCGAGCAGTTCGGCGCGTTCATCCGCGACGAAATCGCAAAATATGCAAAAGTCGTGAAAGCCGCCAACCTCAAAGCGGATTGAGCGCGCGTGCAGTGTTTCGACAAAGCGGCAACTCAAGCTCAAAATAGGGATGCTGTTGGCATGACAGCATTCAGTGTCTATCCGGGAGCATATCGATGAAGGCCCATTTCGCCGGCACTCTGTCTACGGTTCTCACGCTCGCCCTGTTCGCGCCCGCACCGCTCGCATTGGCGCAGCCGCTGACGCCCGAGCAGAAACTGTTCCGCGAGATCTACCAGGAGCTGGTCGAGATCAACACTACCGATTCGGCCGGCGACACGACCCGGGCGTCCGAAGCGATGGCCGCGCGTCTCAAAGCCGGCGGCATACCCGCTGACGACATCAAGGTCATCGTGCCGCCGGGAGGCCCGAAAAAAGGCAATCTGGTCGCGCGTCTTAAAGGCAGTGGCGCGAAAAAACCAATATTGCTGCTCGCGCATCTCGACGTTGTCGAGGCGAAGCGCGAGGACTGGGCGCGCGATCCCTTCAAGCTCATCGAGGAAAACGGTTACTTCTACGCCCGCGGCGCGGCCGACGACAAGGCAATGGCGTCTGCGATTGTCGCCAACATGATCCGCATGAAAAAAGAAGGATTCGTGCCGAACCGCGACATCATCCTCGCGCTCACCGCCGACGAGGAAATCATCCCGTCGAAGTTCAGCGGCATCGAGTATCTGCTGAAGAATCATCGCAGCCTGATCGACGCCGAATTCGCGCTGAACGAAGGCGGCGGCGGGCACATCGACAAAAACGGCAAGTACCTGTATCACGGCGT
>DASYSI010000163.1:0-1520 GCA_036003485.1 Burkholderiales bacterium
TTTCAATCGCGTGCCGCGCCGAAAACGTCCGGACAATATGCGTTCGCGCAGGAACTCGGCGACGTATTCTTCTTTCGTTTTAAAGTCCATGACTGACGATTCTAACGGATGAGGGCGGATGTTGGGCGCTCGCCGCGCGGCGCGTCATTACGCTGCGAGCGCTGTTTGCATGGGTTGCATTCAATCAGCCTTGATCCCGGCCGCTTTGACCACCTTGTTCCAGCGCGTGATCTCGGATTCGATATATGCAATCGCCTGCTGCGGCGTGCCGCCGATCACGGTTGCGGCCTCGGCGGCGAGCCGCTCGCCTACATCCGCGGCGTGCGACGCTTTCACCATTTCGGAGTTCAATCGGTTGACGACGGCCGGCGGCAGGTTCGCCGGTCCGAGGACGATATAGTACGTCGCCGCTTCGAATCCCGGCAAGCCTGACTCGCTGACCGTCGGCAGCTCTGGCATCGCAGGCGACCGCTTCAGGCTCGCCATCGCGACTGCACGCAGCCTTCCTGCTTTTACGTGCGGTAACGTCGGCACCGGGCTCGCGAACATCATATCGAGCTGGCCTCCGAGCAAGTCGATCAATGCGGGACCGGTTCCCTTATAGGGGATGTGCACCGTTTTGACGCCCGCGCTCAGATTGAAAAGCTCACCGGCAAGATGCACGATGCTCGCCGTGCCGCTCGATCCAAAGTTGAGCTTGCCCGGGTTCGCTTTGGCGATTGCGATCAGCTCGCTCACGGTTTTTGCCGGTACGCTGGGATGAAGCGTCAGCATCATCGGCGAGGTCGCAAAAAAACATACGCCGCTGAAGTCTTTCACCGGATCGAACGGCAGCGTGTAGAGGCTCGGATTGATGCCGTGGCTGCTCGTTGCCATGACGAGTGTGTAACCGTCGGGCTGCGAGCGCGCGACGAGCTCGGTGCCGATAATAGTAGAACCACCGGGTCTGTTTTCGACGATGACGGACTGACCCAAAGGCTCCGTCACCTTTTGTGCGATGAGCCGCGCGACGAGGTCGCCGCCGCCACCCGGTGCGAGCGGGACCACGAGCCGGATCGGCTTCGCCGGGTACGCCTGAGCGAGCGTGTCTGCGTTGAAAACGCCGACGCACAATGCGCACGCGAGCTCGATTTTTAAAATCATGACGCCGCCTCCCCCTGTTTAACGCATTGCTGCTTCATGCTGTCCGAACGCGTGCCGAACTGCGTCTACGAGATCGCGCAGATTGTCAGCGACATGTACGCCGGCTTTGCGCAGCGCCGCGACTTTCGCCGCCTGACTGTCGGCCTGAGATCCCACCAGCGCAGCGGCATGTCCCATTTTCTTGCCGGGTGGCGCGGCGGCACCGACGATCAGCGCTGCGGCGGGTTTTGCATCCGCGCGCCCGGCGTAGCGCGCGACCGCGTATTCGTCGCTGCCGCCGATTTCGCCGAGATAGAGTATTGCTCGGGTCTCAGGATCCGCGTGCAGCAGCTCGAGCGCCTCGGCAGCATTGAGTCCTTTTACGGGGTCGCCACCGA
>DASYSI010000164.1:0-5219 GCA_036003485.1 Burkholderiales bacterium
GTGTGCGGCGTAGACGAGCGCCCCGAGTCCGCTCGCGCAATTCCTCTGCAGCACGGTGCCCGGCACCTCGATCGGAAGATCGGCCGCAAGACCTGCATGGCGCGCAACGCACCGGCTGTCCTCGCCGGCCTGATTGGCACAACCCACGACGATGTCCTCGATCTGCTCCGCCTTGAATGCGGTCTTCGCCATCACGGCTTTGATTGCTCCGGCGAGCAGATCATCGGGCCGCACCTTGGCAAGCGTGCCGGCGTAACGCCCGAACGGAGTGCGCAGACCTTCGTAAATATAAGCGTTTAACATTTTGAATTTCCTTCAGTCGTCGATCAGGGTTCAGGGGTAAGCGCCGAGACGCCGAGTCTGGCGCGACGCGTGAGCCAGATGTTGGGACGATACCGCGGATCGTTGTAGGCACGGTACATCGCCGACAACACGTGATGGATACGCGCGACGCCGAGCACATCGGCGAACTTGAACGGTCCGTTCGGATAATTCAGACCGAGTGTCACCGCTTTGTCGATGTCGGCGGGAGCGGCGGTGCGGCTTTGCGCGATCGAGCACCCGATGTTGACGATCATCGCGACGATGCGCTGCGCAATAAAGCCGGGACTGTCGCGGCACACCGTGACCGGCACGCCGTCGGAAGCGAGCAGACCATGTGCAGCGTCGCGATACGCACGATCGGTGATCGGCGTCGGCATGATGGTGCGGCGCTTGACCAGCGGGAACAGCGTATCGACGGCGACGGTGCGTTTGGGATCGAGCCCCTGCGTCACCGCGCAAGTGGTCGCGTCATCGCCGAGCGGTGTCACTAGGCATAGCGCCCTCGCGCTCGGTTTAGCGCCGCTTTCGAGCGCGGCGCCGATTTTCTTGAGCAGCTCGGCGAGAACCGCGTGACCGTTCGCTTCAGCCGCGCTCACCCACACGCTGTCGGGACGCGCGGCGGGTGCGGGCGCTTCGGGAGCCGCGATCGCTTTCATCTCGGCGTCGTAGTTATAGAAACCCTGCTTGGTCTTGCGGCCGAGCACGCCCGCTTCATAGCGCGCGCGCATGATCAGATTCGGCCGGTAGCGCGGCTCGTGGAAAAACTGGTTGTAGATCAGTTCCGACGCGGGCTGCGTGACATCGAGCCCTGTCAGGTCCATAAGCTCGAACGGCCCCATGCGAAAACCGCCGACATCGCGCATGACACGATCGACATCGGGAAATCCGGCGATGCCTTCGTGTACCAGATGCGCAGCCTCGAGGGTGAAGCCGCGTCCCACCTGATTGACGAGAAAACCTGGCGCGTCGGTACACCGCACCGGTTCGCGCGTCATACGTTTGCCGATCGCCTCCAGCGCATCGCATACCCAGTCTTCGGTCTGCAAGCCAGAAATCACTTCAACCAGCCGCATCAGCGGCACCGGATTGAAGAAATGGAATCCCGCAAAGCGCTGCGGTGTTTTCAGTTTCGCGGCGATCGTGGTCACCGAGAGCGACGACGTGTTGGTGGCAAGGATACAGCCGGGCGCGACGATGTCTTCGAGCTCGCCAAAGACCTGCCGCTTGATGTCGAGGTTTTCGATCACCGCCTCGATCACGACATGGCACCCTGCGAAGTCGGCGAGCGCGTCGACAATCCTGATTCGACCGAGCGCGGCCTGGGCATCAAGATGGCTGATGCTGCCTTTGTCGGCGGCGCGCAGCAGCATTTTCTCGATGAAACCGCGCGCCTCCTGCGCAGCGCCGGCACGCGTATCCATCATCAGAACATGCATGCCGCCTGCCGCCGCAACCTGGACGATGCCGCGTCCCATCGCGCCGGCACCCAGCACGCCGATAGTCAGATCGGGTCTCGTTGCGTCGAATGCCATCAGAAATCTGCCTCGTTAATCTGCGCCGCGCGCTGGTACGCTAAGCTGAGTTGCGATCCATGAAAGTCAAAATAAATTGCGGGGTGCGGCGTAAGCGTGGCGTGTCGCGCATTTTTTCGGCAGTATACCAGACGCAACACGCGATACGCGCCGGCCTGGCGTATGCTGCGGGTCCTGTTTTGACATGCGTCAAAGCCGATGCGGCAAAATAAGTGTAAGCCGCGGAATAATGTCATTCATGAGGGAAAATTGAAATTACACGTTCTGTTTCTGAGTGCGGTTGCTAATCTGAATGCATGGACTGCAATCGACGCCTTGGCGCAGTCCTCTGCAGCGGGAGCAGCGCGCAGCTATCCGGTCAAACCGATTCACCTCGTGGTGCCGTTTGCGCCGGCCGGCGCGGGTGACCTGTTCGCGCGCGTGGTGGCGCAGCGCTACAAGGAAGCGTGGGAACAGGAAGTCGTAGTCGAAAATCGCGGCGGCGCGGGCGGCAATATCGGCGCCGGATACGTTGCCAAGTCCGCGCCCGATGGCTACACGCTGTTACTGGGAAACCTTGGCGTGCTGGCGATCAATCCCGCGCTCTACAAAGAAGTGCCGTTCGATTCCGTCAAAAGTTTTGACCCCATCAGTCTGGTCGGCGGCACTCCGCTCCTGCTCATAGTGCATCCTTCGGTGCCTGCAAAAACCATGAAAGAGCTGATTGCCCTGGCCAGGGCGCGACCTGGCAATCTTAACTTCGCTTCGGCCGGTACCGGCGGGCCGACGCATCTCGCCGGAGAAATGCTCAAAGCGCAAACGGGAGTCAACATCGTGCACGTCCCTTACAAAGGAAACATCGCCGCGATTACCGCCGTCATCGCGGGTGAGGCGCATATGATGATCACGACGATACTCACGCCGCTGCCTTATCTCGGCAACGGGCGCCTGCGCGGTCTCGCTGTAGCGACGCGCAAACGCCAGCCCGCGATTCCCCAGATTCCGACGATGGATGAAGCGGGAGTGCCGGGTTTCGAAGTGAGCGGATGGTACGGCGTGCTCGCGCCTGCGCGCACACCGCGCGAAATCATCGAAAAACTCAATTCGGAAATCGTCAAGATGATGCGATCGCCGGAAGTCAACGAGCAGTTTGTCAAGCAAGGCCTCGAAGTGTTTGCGAGCACGCCCGAGCAATTCAGCGCGAAAATAAAATCCGATGGTGTCAAATGGGGCAAGGTAGTGAAAGCTACGCGCGCTACCGTCGATTGAGTGGCGACGTCAAAGTCCGCCGCGCACGCGTGATTGCGCGCCTCGCGGGACGCGCCGTGGTATGCGCGCTGCTCGCCGCAGCCTTCACGGGAAACTTCGCTGCGCGGGCGGCGCAGGATTACCCGGCCAAGCCGATTCGTTTCCTGGTCGGTTTTACGCCGGGCGGCTCGAGCGATTCGGTCGCGCGCCTGGTCGGACAGAAACTGGGTGAGCGGCTGGGGCAGCAGATCGTCGTCGATAATCGCGGCGGCGCGAGCGGCAATATCGCAGCCGAGCTCGTCGCGAGGTCCGCTCCCGATGGTTACACGCTCCTGCTCGCAACACCCGGATCACTCACGATCGCGCCGGTTTTGAAGCGGCACATGGCGTTCGACCCGGACAGGGATTTCGCTCCAATCACACAAATCGCTTCGACTTCCGCCGTGCTGCTGACTCTGCCGGCAGGACCCGATTCGATCCGGGAACTGATCGCACGCGCCAAACGTTCTCCCGGCAAGCTCAACTACGCTTCCTCGGGTTACGGCTCGTCGAATCATCTCGCTGCCGAGCTGTTCAAAATCATGGCGGCGATCGACATCGTGCATGTTCCCTATAAAGGATCTGGACAAACGATGCCTGCGCTGCTCGCGGACGAAGTCCAGTTAATGTTCGGCCCGGTCGTGCCGGCGCTCCCTCAAGTGCGCAGCGGCAGGCTCAAGGCACTCGGTGTCACCGGCGCCAAACGCACGCTCGCCGCTCCCGAGATACCAACGATCGCCGAAGCGGGCTTGCCCGGTTACGCAATCGATTCGTGGTACGGCGTCGCGGCCCCTGCGCGCACCCCCAACGCGATCCTCGAACGGCTGACGCAGGAGCTGCGCGCGATCGTGAAATCACCCGACGTAAGCGAGCGCCTCGTGCGCGAAGGCACAGATCCGATCGGGAACTCGCCGTCTGAATTTGCGAGCTATATGCGGGCCGAACGCATCAAGTGGGCGAAGGTTGCGCAGGCTGCGCATATCGAGCCGGAGTGATTCCGGACATTCGCGCAGAGATTCGGGTCGCGTGGTCAATCGCGAAACTGTGGCCGCGCGTGCTGGCGGATACGCGGATGCATGGTGGTCCGGGCAAGCTGCATTTTCGCGATCTCCCCGACGCGCACAAGCGCGCGTTCGACCACCGGCGTCCAGGAACAACCACAGTTAAGACGCACGCAGTTGCGGTAACGGTCAGAGGCAGAAAACATCGGGCCCGGCGCGATGCTGATGCCTTCGCGCATTGCGCTTTCATAGAGTGCGAGCGAATCCGTACCCGGCGGTAATTCCACCCACACGACAAAACCGCCGTTGGGGTTTGTCACGCGGGTGCCCTCCGGGAAATGCTCGCATACTGCGCGCTTGGTGGATTCCACACGCTCGGCCAATTCGCGGCGCAGCCATCGCAGATGGCGATCATAGCCGCCGTTCTCCAGAAATTCCGCGATTGTAAGCTGTAACACCTCGGGGTTACCGACCGAACTGATGAACTTAAGCCGCTCGATCTGCGCATAGTAACGACCCGGTGCGACCCAGCCCATGCGAAAGCCTGGTGCGAGGGTCTTTGAGAACGACGAGCACAGCATCACTGTGCCATGCTTATCGTATGCTTTAGCAGCGCGCGGCGGCGAACCCCTAAAGTAAAGGTCGCCATACACGAGGTCCTCGATCAGTGGAACACCGTGCTCGGCAAGCAATCTCACCAGCTTCTTCTTGGCGGACTCGGGCATTATGCTGCCCAGTGGGTTGCTCACATTGGACATGACGATGCACGCCGCGACCTTTTCGCGCTCGCATGCGAGTGTCAGCGCATCGAGCGAGATACCATCCCGGGGATGGGTGGGGATCTCGAGTGCTTTCAAACCGAGACTTTCGATTATCTGCAGCACTCCGAAATAGGTCGGAGACTCGAGAGCGACAATGTTGCCTGGCTTTGCCACGGCCCGCAGGCAGAGGTTCAACGCTTCCATGCAGCCGTTGGTGATAATCACGTCATCTGAGGAGAAACTACAACCCCAGTCGAGCGCGTGGCGCGCGATCTGCCTGCGCAGTTCCTCACGTCCGGGCGGCACTGAGTAGGTGGTAAGCGTCTCGGGATACC
>DASYSI010000165.1:0-4005 GCA_036003485.1 Burkholderiales bacterium
AGCGCTCGCTTCATCACTCCACACCGGAGTGATGACCGTGACGTCGGGCAGATGGGTGCCGCCGTTGTAAGGCGCGTTCAGCACGAAAACATCGCCGGGTTTCATCCGGCCGCTGTTGTCACGGATCACGGTGCGGACCGACTCGCCCATCGAACCGAGATGAACTGGAATATGCGGCGCATTGGCGATCAGATCACCACGCTGATCGAACACCGCGCATGAGAAGTCGAGCCGCTCCTTGATGTTGACCGAATAGGCGGTGTTGGCGAGGCGCACACCCATCTGCTCGGCGATCGACATGAAAAGGTTGTTGAAAATCTCGAGCATTACCGGGTCAACATTCGTGCCCACGGCCGCGCGCTGCGGCCGCGCGGCGACGCGCTCCAGCACCAGATGGCTGGGCTTCGTCACCTCGGCCTGCCAGCCTGGTTCGACGACTGTGGTTGCATTCTGCTCGGCGATGATCGCGGGGCCGCGGATGATATCGCCCGGAGCGAGCGCGGTGCGGCGGTACACCGGCGTCGCATTCGATTTGCCGCCGGTATGCATGCTGACGGTCGTCACAACTTTTTCTTCCGGCTGCGCTATCGAATCGCCGCCGGCGACTTCATCCGGCGTGTCGGAACTTCCGATGGCCTCGACCGAAACCGCTTCGGCGATCAGCGCGTGTCCCGGCATCAGAAAGCTGTAGCGCATGCGGTAGGCTGCTTCGAACGCTTTGACCATCTCGGCGAGGCTGCCGAAGTTGACGATCAATGCCGAGTCGGTGCCGTCGTAACGCAAATGAATGCGCTCGACGATACGGATGCGCTCATGCGGCACGCCCTGGCGCAGCAACTCGGCGCGTGCCGCGCTGGCGAGCTTCTCGAGCGTGGCGCCGAATCCGCTGTGGTTTTCGTGGTCAAGCCGCGCCTCGACAGTTTCTTCGCGCATCGCCGTAATATCGGCGAGTCCCATGCCGTAGGCTGACAGCACGCCGGCGAGCGGATGGATGAATACGCGCGTCATGCCGAGCGCATCGGCAACGAGGCACGCGTGCTGACCCGCGGCGCCGCCGAAACAGCACAGCGTATAGCCGGTGACGTCATGGCCGCGTTGCACCGAGATGTGCTTGATCGCATTCACCATATTGCCGACTGCGATATCGATATACCCCGCGGCGACTTCCTCGGGCGTGCGGTCGTCGCCCGTCGCACGACGAATTTCCTGCGCGAGCGCGTCAAACTTGCGTTTGACGATATCCGCGTCGAGCGGCTCATTGCCATGAGGCCCGAATACGGGCGGAAAGAATTTGGGCTGGATTTTCCCGAGCATGACGTTGCAGTCGGTGACGGTCAGCGGGCCGCCCCTGCGGTAACTGGCCGGACCGGGATTCGCGCCTGCGGAGTCGGGGCCCACGCGATAGCGCGCGCCATCGAAGTGCAGGATCGAGCCGCCACCGGCGGCGACCGTATGAATGCTCATCATCGGTGCGCGCAGGCGAACCCCGGCGATCTGCGTTTCGAACGCGCGCTCCATGTCGCTTAACTGGGTGCCGGCGAAATGCGACACGTCGGTCGAAGTACCGCCCATGTCGAATCCGATGATGCGGTCGAAACCGGCACCGAGCGACGTGCGCACCGCGCCGACGATGCCCGCCGCCGGACCGGACAGGATCGAGTCCTTGCCGTGAAAGCCGCGCGCATCGGTGAGCCCGCCGCTCGATTGCATGAACATCAGCCGCACGCCGCTGAGCTCCCCCGCGACGGTGTCGACGTAATGGCGCAGGATCGGCGACAAATAAGCATCGACGACCGTGGTGTCGCCGCGGCTGACGAGCTTCATCAACGGGCTTACTTCGTGCGATACCGAGACTTGTGCGTAGCCGGTTTCGCGCGCCATCGCCGCGATCAGCTTTTCGTGCTGCTGATAGCGGTAGCCGTGCATCAGCACGATTGCGATTGAACGGTAGCCCGCATCGAAAACCTGCTCGAGGTCGAGTCGTGTTTGCCCGATATCGAGCGCAGTCAGTACCTCGCCGCGGGCGCCGACGCGCTCATCGACCTCGACCACGTGAGAATAAAGCAGTTCGGGCAGCACGATGTGGCGGTCGAAGATGCGCGGCCGGTTCTGGTAGGCGATGCGAAGTGCATCACGAAATCCGCGCGTAATAAAGAGAGCGGTGCGCTCGCCCGCGCGCTCGACGAGCGCGTTGGTCGCGACCGTCGTGCCCATTTTGACGGCTTCGATTTGCGCCATGGGAATCGCCGCAGCCGGCGCCAGCCCGAGCAGGTGCCGGATGCCGGCGATCGCGGCGTCGCGGTAGTGCTCGCGATTTTCCGATAGCAGCTTGTGCGTGACGATCGCGCCTGCGGGCGTGCGCGCGACGATGTCGGTGAAAGTACCGCCGCGGTCGATCCAGAATTGCCAGCGGTTTTGCGGAGAACCCATCCCAAAAATCCAAAACGATTGTAAGCCGCCGATTAACGCCGATAAATTCAAAAAAGCATCAGTCACAGAGAGCGCAGCGAACACAACCGGCACGGCTGAGCGCGGCAGGCGCAACATAACAGCATGCCCATAGCGCCGCAAGCCGCCAGCGCCGCGTTGACAACGCGTGCAATCCCGACCACCATCGGCGTTGTTTCGGTCTGCATACAGGGAGATAAATCATGCGGTTCATGACAGCGATTTTCGCGCTTGCCGTCGCGTTTGCGGCAGGCACCGCGCAGGCCCAAAAATGGGACATGCCCACGCCGTATAACGACAACGAATTTCACACCTTGAATGTGAAGCGGTTCGTCGAGGACGTGAAGCGCGCCTCGGGCGGACAATTCGATATCACAGTGCATGCGAATGGGACGCTCATCAAACATCCTGACATCCTGCGCGCAGTTTCCACCGGTCAGGTCAACATTGCCGAGTTTTTACTCGGCCAGTTCGGCAATGAGGACCCGGTGTTCGCGGCCGACAATCTGCCGTTCGTGGCGGCGGGCTGGGACAACGCGTGGAAGTTTTACCAGGCACAGAAGCCGCTGCTCGAAAAGAAGCTGCAGGGGCGGGGCCTGAAGCTGCTCTACTCCGTCGCATGGCCCGGACAGGGCATTTATACCAAGAACGTGCTCAAGTCGGTCGACGAACTGAAGGGCACCAAATTCCGCACCTACAGCCCGCAGACAGCGCGGCTCGCCGAACTGCTTGGCGCGAGCCCGACGGTAATCCAGGTGCCGGAAGTGCCGCAGGCGTTCGCAACCGGCAGCATCAATGCAATGATCACTTCGTCGGCGACCGGGACCTCGACCAAGGCGTGGGAATTCGTGAAGAACTATTACCTGACGAATGCCTTTCATCCGAAGAACGTCGTGGTCATCAACGAGCGCGCGTTTCAGCAGTTGTCGGATAACGCCAAGAAAGCGGTGCTGTCTGCCGCTACGGATGCAGAGAAGCGGGGTTGGGAGTTTGCGAAGCAGCGCGAGCAAAGCGCCGATAAGGAGCTCGCCAGCAACGGCATGATGTTGCGCGAACCCGACGCCGCGATGAAGGCCGCGTTCAGAAAGGTCGGCGATACCATGCTCGCCGAGTGGCAGAAGTCCGCCGGCGCGGACGGCGACGCCATCATCAAGGCCTACCGCGGCAAATGATTGACGCGGGGTGAATGAGTGACACTCTTACCCCCGCACCCCCACTGGGCTCCTGCCGCACTATGAGGCGGGCGCTCGATTTCCTGTACGAGGCAAGCGGCGCATTCGCCGCCGCCTGTCTTGCCGGTATCTGCGCGCTGATGCTTGCCCAATCGTTCGGTCGCGAGATCGGATTGCTCATCCGCGGAGCCGACGACATCACCGCGTGGCTTACAGCGGCATCTGCGTTCTTTGCGCTCGGTCACACCTTTCGCCACGGCGAGCTCGTGCGCGTAGGGCTGTGGATCGACATGATCAAAGGCGGCGCGCGGCGGTGGGCTGAAGTCGTTGCGCTGTCGGTGACGGGTCTCTTTGTCGGCTACATGCTCTGGGCAGTGTCGAGGTT
>DASYSI010000166.1:0-2856 GCA_036003485.1 Burkholderiales bacterium
GTTCGGACGCAATCTGCGCCGATGAGGCGTTGCTACTGCTGCTCCAGATGTTGTGCATGCGCGCAAGCGCCCAGAACAGATTTACCGCGGTGGGGCGGCTTGCCGCGAGTAACGCAAAACCGGTTTCCAACCCCGCGCGAAATTCGGATGAGCGTCGATGTTGGAGGCGCAATGCCTCGAGCGCGATACCATAGGCGGCCGCACAGCCGATCGCCGGTGCACCGCGCACGACCATGTCGCGGATGGCGCCCGCGACTGACCTTGCCGAATCAAATCGCAAATGACGCACTTTCAATGGCAGCGCACGCTGATCGATCATCTCGAGCCGACCGTCTTGCCAGCACAATGTATCGATCGTGCCTTTTGAAGCAGCCATCAAATTACGCGCTCGTTGCCGCCGTCGACCGGCACTTGAGCGCCGGTAGTTTTGGCAAACAGTGGGCCGCAAATTTCGGCGGCAAGTTCGGCGACGTCCTGGCTCGTGACCTCTGTTTTGAGAACGTTGTTCTTCCGGTACTGCTCGACGCTGAGTCCATAGCGCGCCGCGCGCGAGGCCAAAATTTCATCGGTCCAGAGACCGGTATCGAAAACCGCATTCGGATGCAGTATATTGACCCGAATGTTGTCGGCTCCCCATTCGAGCGCAGCGACACGCGCGATCTGGGTCAGAGCAGCCTTGGACGCGGAATAAGCGGCGGCGCCAAGACCGGGTGCAGGCACGTTCTTGGAACCGATGATGGCGACACGTCCGCCGTGGGGGGCAAGCTTGAGCAGCGGGTGCGCTTCACGCAGCAGGATCAGACCGGCATCAAGGTTAACGCTCATTACTCTGCGCCATGATTCATCGCTGAGGGCTGCTATGTCGGCTCCGCCGGGGAAAACGCCGGCATTGAGTATCAGAATATCGAGTCCGCCGTAGGCGCGTACCGCCGCCTCGAGCGCGCTGGTGATTTGATCGTGCGAAGTCACATCGCAATGGACGCCAAGAAAATCGGCGCGCGCGTGCAGTGATTCTATTTTCGGGTCGATATCGACCCCTACGACCGCCGCGCCGCGCGCGAGCAGCGCTTCGACGCAGGCTTTGCCAATGCCGGACGCTGCGCCCGTGACGAGGGCCATTTCACCCGCAAAAACGGGGAGTGCGCTCAGTTTGCGCAGTTTCGCCTGCTCGAGATCCCAATACTCGACATCGAATAGCTGGCGCTCCGGGAGGGCTACGTAACCGCCCAGCAGCGTCGAGCGTTCGATGACATCCATCGTATGCTGATAGAGGTCGGCGACGATGCCGGCGTCCTTGGTCGAGCGTCCGAGCGCACACATTCCAAGCTCAGCGTCGAGCACGACGCGCGGCGCGGCATCGAGTGGAGTCTTAGGTTGTTTCGCCGTTGACGCGCCCGAGTCGAAATATTTGCGATAGGCATCGGCATACGCCTGGCAATCGCGTCCCAGCATTGGCACACGTTTGGTGCGGATCACATGATCCGGAGTAACCGGTCCTTGCTGCGATATGGCTGCGATATCGGATCGCCGCACGAACGAAATCGTACGGGTATCCTGGTGGGTCATCATCACCATCGGGTTGCCGGCGCTGCGCGAAATTGCCTGTCGTAGCGTGGCAATTTCGATTCGCTGCGCCGATTTGCCCGAGGCCACATTCGCATGCCCGAGATGCCATCCGTTGTGCTCTTTGAGGTAGCGCTCGGCAAGGTCGACCAGCAGAATCATGCGCTCGTAGGATTCCCTGGCGGTCGAGCCGAACGAAAAGATTCCATGCTTCATCAGTACCATGCCGACCGTGTTTTTTCCGGCGTGTTTTGGAAAGAGTTCGGCGCACAGCCGGGCCAGGTCGAAGCCGGGCATGACATAAGGAATGATGACAACCTTATCGCCGTAAATCTCGGCGATGCGCCGCTCGCCATCGGCGGTATTGGTGACTGCCAGTACCGCATCAGCGTGCGTATGATCGACATATTTATGCGGCAGCAGTGCGTGCAGGATCGTTTCAATCGATGGAGCCGGCGCCGATGCGCGCGTCATGTGCGTCGCGAGCTCGTTCACCATATGCGGGTCGCTCAGCGTTTCGAGACGCGCCAGTTTGAGCAGATGCGCCAATCGCACCGGCGAAAATCCTGCTGCTTCGATGAATTCGAGATCCCAGCCGCTGCCTTTGACGTACAGTATCTCTTCTACCTCGCCCAATAGGTTGCGTTCACGCAGCTTAACCGAGGTATTGCCGCCGCCGTGCAACACCAGCGACTTGTCTCGACCCAGGAGACGCGAAGTGTAGACGCGTTGCGCGAGTTCGCCGTTGAAGCCGGCCGCTTCCTGATCGTTCCACCGACTATGCATCGAGACGGATTCCGAATTTATGATGGGCGGGGCAAAGATTTCATTATAATTGACGACGATGAGCCGCCCGTTTGAATTTAAGGTCAGACGCGTCAGCTGGGAGGAAAGCGGGGATTTTCTGCGCTCGATCCGCAATAGCGTTTTCATCGAAGAGCAGAACGTTCCGGCCGAGCTCGAATGGGACGGGCTCGACGAGCTATGCACCCATGTCATAGGTGAAACCGCGCAGGGAGAGCCAATCGGCACGGGCCGGCTGCTGCCCGATGGGCACATCGGCCGCATGGCGGTTCTCAAATACTGGCGCGGCCGGGGTGTGGGCAGCGCGATACTCGCCGAATTGATAGAGGCTGCCAGAGAAAAGGGCTGCGATAGCGCGATCCTTGACGCACAGACGCACGCTCTGAAATTCTACGCGCGGTTCGGTTTCGAGATCGTGAGCGACGAATTCATGGATGCCGGAATCCCTCACCGCACCATGCGCGTCGTGCTGTTCACGCCGAAGCAGGA
>DASYSI010000167.1:0-8569 GCA_036003485.1 Burkholderiales bacterium
CGCCCGCATCCGTACGCGCGTACGCGCCGTCGTGCAGCAGGAGCACATCACCTGCGGCAAGCCCGCGCGTGAGACGCCGCAACACCTGCGCAGGGTTGCCGCGCACGGCATCATAGCCGCGTCGCGTCCACGAAACATAGCGCAGTCCGAACTTTGCCAGCACCGGATCGAGCAATGGACTGCGGAAACCGAGGGGTGCGCGAAAAAAAACCGGAGGCCGGCCGGTAATGCCGGCAATGACCGCCTGCGCCGCTGCGATTTCGCGCCGCAGCCGGACCATTCCATAGAACGCAAATGCGTGTGCATGGCGATAACTGTGATTCTCGACGCTGTGGCCGCAGCGCGCGATTTCTGTGACGAGCGCGGGAAAAGCCGCGGCTTTTTCACCGATGCAGAAGAAACTCGCGGTTGCGCCATAACGATTCAACAGCTCGAGCACGTGCGGGGTCACTTGCGGGTCGGGGCCGTCGTCAAAAGTCAGGCAGATTTCGCCGCGTGCAACGGCAGATGCCGGGAGGCGAGTCAGATTGGGGCCGAGCATGCGCCCGCGCGGCCATAGCACCGCGGCGGTCAACACAAGGTGGTTACCGACCAATAACTCCGCGACCCACAACCACCATGACGGCTCGATTATCAGCACCATGACGGCCAGCGCGTGCAACAACATCGACACGCGTATGGCGGGCGCAGGCCGCCATACGCCGTTCTCCGCCGGCGTCGGATGATCCGTTTTGAGAGTCATGGGTACCGCGTTACTCGCGTGACGCGCGTTGTGAGTCATTCGTTCAAAAGTTTGTGTGAGAAAGCTGCGGAGTCGCGCGCGGCCTTTTTGCCGGCAGTGAATACCTCCTGATCGAGCAGGCTCCGCCACAAATCCATCCAGGTCGCCCAATCGTGGCCGCCGCGTGTAATTGCGACGTGGGCCGCGGGCAGACGCTGCGCGAGCAGTTGGCTCGCCGGTGCAAACCGGTCATCGCGGCCGTAGCCCAGATAGAGCTTCGGCAAAGCGGGATTATCGGCTTGATACGCCTTGAGCCATGCCAGCAGCAAACGTTCGTCATCGTCTGACGCGATCGCGCCGGGCTGCCATTGACTGAGCCCTCCCGCGCGCTCAATTTCGGCGATTATTCCCTGTACGCCGAGGAAAGGCGCGAGCACAATCACGCCCTCGATCTCGTTCGCGTGCGCGCGCGCATAAATCAGCGCTCCCATTGCGCCAAGCGAAATTCCCACGAGCCAGATGCGGGCGTAACCTTGGGCGCGCATCGGCGTGATGATGTCATGGCTCAGGCGCTCGATGAAGCTGCGCTCGAGGTAATAGCCGAGGTGCGCATCGACCGCGACCGCGTCAACGGGCACGCCGCGTTCGCGCAGCGCGCTGATCATGCCGTGCTCGACCATGTCCTGCGGCCGATCCCTTACGCCCGGCAGCATGACCAGCATGATGCGCTCGGCGCTTGGCTGAGACACTAAGTCATAAATTGCATCCATAGGCACTCGCGTGGCGCGATGACCGTAACATCCAGCACAGAGAATAACCAGCCGGCTAGCAGGCTGGTGCTCAGAACACAACATAAACAATGCCGCGTCAATTTCATGGGTTCAGCGGCGGCTCACCGCTGTATCGTGTGCGCGCGTAATCAGTATCGCTGAGAACACGAGACTCAGGATCGCACCGATACCGACCGTCGAACCGATTGCATTCAGTACCGGCACTTTCGAAAAAGCGAGCAGCCCGAAGCCAATGACGGTCGTCACGTTGGCAAACACCAGCGAAACGATGGTGCGCTCTCTATCCTGCGCAGAAGCCGTTTGACGATCGAAGAATAACGCATAATTGGAACCGACCGCGACCACCAGCAACAGGCCAATCAAATGGAAAATGGAAAGCGCGGTCCCGGTTAGCACGAGCACGCCTGCGGTGACGATCACCGCCGCGGCGAGCGGCGCCATAACGTCGAACACGCGGCGCGCGGAGCGTAGACTTATGAGCAGCAGCAATGCAATGACACCGGCGCCCAGCAACGAGAAATGGGTGATTTCCCGGCGGTAGGTCCGGTACAACTGGTCGGATTCGCGCTTCAGATCGAGCAGCACGGCTTGTTTCCGTGCCGGCTGCTCGATTTCCTGACCCAGCGCCGCGGCGTCGGCTACGCCGCGCAACGGCAGCATCGCCGCCCAACCATTACTGCGTTTGACCAGCAGCGAATCAAGCTTTAACGCGAGACTCGTACCCTGAAGGCTGTCGCGATTGAGCAGCGGCTGCTGCTTGGCCGCGGTCACATCGTGCACGAAAGGCTCGAACAAACCGGCGCGGAATGGCAGACCTTGCTGCGCGTGTTGCAGATTCGCGCGCAATGCCCACGGCTCGGGTAACGCCGCCTGGCGTGCGTGCTGCACGGCGAGACTGGGCAGGTACAAAGCCGGCGATTCGAAACCTTCGAGCAAGCCCCGCTGCGACAATCTCTGCAGCGCCGCCGCCGCTTTTTCGGCGGCTTCAAGCGCGAGATCCTGGTTTTCAGCCGTGACGACGATCAGATGACGCACATCGGGCGCGCCGATATCACGGCGCAGTTGCGCATCGAGACGCTGGTCGCTGATCGCAATCGGACTCAAACTCGCCAGATCGCCGCTCCACAGTGCGCCACGCTGCACGATCAGGAAAGCCGCGGCGAGCACGACTACCAGTATGAGCGGCAGACGCAGACGCGGGGCCCGTTGCACCACGGTAGCGACCGCCGGTGCGAGAACCGCCGTCGCATGCACCGTAAATCCTGATGGCAGCAGTATTGGCAGCACATAACGCGTAACTGCCACTGCGACTATCAGTCCGGCAATGGAAAAAAGTCCCAGTTGCGCGAGTCCGGGGAAACTGGATAGCAGCATTGCACTGAAGCCGCAGATCGACGTGAGCACGCCCAAGCGCAGCGTAGGCCAGATGCGGTCGAGGGTTTTTTCCGGCGTTGTTCCGGGAGCGATCTGAGTGAACAGGTAGATCGCGTAGTCCACACCTTCGCCGATCAGCGTAACCCCAAACCCCAGCGTAATGCCGTGCACTGATCCGAATCCCAGGCTTACCGCAGCGATTCCCGCGAGCGCGCCGCTCGCGACCGGCAAAAGTCCCAGCACCAATACGCGCCAGGAGCGATAAAGCGCGAGCAGCAGCGTTGCGACGAGCACTGTGGCAATGAGGGAAAATCGCCATGCGTCGGTCTTGATGCTTGCGCGGGAATTCACCGAAAAAACCGCGGGTCCGCTCAACAGCAGTTTTTGCGCGGCGATATTTCCGGCCGCCGGAGCGTTCGAGAAAGCATCCCGAATCGACTTGAGAGCCTGTTCCTGCGCGTCGAGATCGTAACCTGCGGCGCGGCTCTGCGCGACCAACAACGCGCGCTTGCCGTCTTTTGAAAACCATACGCCCTCGCGCGAGTCGGGCTTGGCGAGTCCTTCAAACTGCTCCAACAGGCGCAGCAACTCGCCGGTCGGATCGTTGGGCAGCACGCGCTGCAACAGCATAGCGGCGGGTGAGCCCAGCAACTGCAGATCATCCTCGAGCGCTGCACGCAATGCAGCACTGGAAAAGTGTTCAGCGCTGATGGCCGGACTCAGCAGATAACGATTACGCCACAAAAATTCGCGGTCGCGCGTGAAAGCCGCGCCTTCGCCGTTATCGACCGACGCGAAGCTCTGCTGTTGGCGCAGTTGCCGCGCAAGCCGTTTGCTGGCAAGGGCCAGCGCCGGCGTTTCGCCGCCTTCGATGCCGATCAGTATGAGGCGCGACACTACGCCGTCGCGCAATTGGTCGACCAGGATTTGCTGCGCCGGTGTCGGAGAGCTCGGCAGGAAAGCGGACAGATCGGTACGAATCTCGGTACGGCTGATGACGACGATGCAAGCGAGCAAAAGTGCGAGCCAGGTGCCGATCACCCAGCGTGCGGACAAGCTCACGACTCATCCTCGGTAATCGTCATCACCGAGCGATTTCCCTCCGTTTCAATGATTTCGATCGTCCGGATCCGGTTCCTGCTGCCGCCGATGCGGATTTCGCTCACCATCGACTGCATTTTCGGTTCGGCCGGCGTAAGCGACAAACGCCATTGATCTTCGCCGCCTTCCAGGCTGGTCCGGTAGAAACGGGTCAACGTTTGCATATCGCCCGCCAGCGTCGAACGGATGCTTTCCACAAATGCCCAGATCACGGGATAGTCCTGCAGGCGCAGCGTGCGGCGCTGATTCCGCGCCTTGTTCTCCAGGGTGAGCGTATCGTGGTCGAGCACGAGACTTTCCGGTTTGGGCAGCAGCGTGTGTTTTTCCAGGCGCCCGGGCGCGGTGTAAATGAGCGTACCGGAGAATTCCAGCGGCGCATTCAGCATCGACAGATACTTGCGCTCGACGAACTTTGCCTTGGCGATTTTCACGCGCGCGAGATTTTGCATGAGCTCGTCGATTCCCCACGTCGCAGCAGGAGCGGCCTGGGCCGCGGCTGCGGCCGCCAAGGCGGCCCCAAAGGCGGCAATGATGAGCGCGCCCGCCACACGGTGCATGAAGGGCCTACTTCCAGAAGTCATAAAAGTTATACCAGTTGTAGGGCGCAAGCCGGCAATAGTGCTCGAGCCGTGCAACGTAGCGCCGCAGCGATTGCTCGAGAAAACGATCGCGTTGCATGCGCGGCGCTTCCCGTATGTCGGCCAGCCGCTCGAAAAAGATGTCGTAGCGATTGCCGCCGCGATATAAACCAAACATCAGCACGATTGGCCGTTTCAGCATGGCGGCGACGCGAAACGGGCCGATGGGAAAGCGGGCCTGCTCGCCGAGAAACTCGCAGGCGACGGTGCCTTCGTCCTGGATCGTTCGATCGCCCAGCATGCCGACAAAGTCGCCGCCTTGCAACGCCGCTTCAACTTTCAGCATCGAATCCACCTGGCCCAACGCGATCACGCGCAGAAAGAGGTGGGGGTTTACGGCGCGCAACACCGAGTTGAATTGCCTCGCGTTGTCTTCGTACATCACGAGGCTTACCCGCACTCCCGGGCATTTCCGGCTCAGCGCGCGAATAATTTCGAAGCTGCCCAGGTGCGCGCCCAGCAAAAGGCACCCTTCACCGCGCATTACCAGATCGGCGACGATTTCTTCGCCGTATACGCTCACGTCGAAGCGAGCATATTGGTCGTTGAACAGAAAAACGCGGTCAAGAAGGGCGGCGGCGAAGCAATGGTAGTGACGAAATCCCTCTGCAAAACCAGGTTCGTGATCAAGTACTATACGCAGGTATTTTTTTGACGCCGCGCGTGTTCGGCGTGAGACGATCATGAAGTACAGGCAGATCGGGTAGAGCAGCAACCGCGCAGCAGGGCGGCCCAGCTTCAACGCAACCCACACGATCAAGCGCAGCGCCACCGCATTGCTGCGTTCGGGTTGTACCACCCATTCCGGGACCGGCGCGCTATCTATGTCGGTGTCAGTACGGCGTCGCATTTTATATAGGCGGTCAACACCGTTTTGCCGCCGACCGTGCATGCGAATCTCATCTCGCCCGCGACTTCACCGCTGCACTCGATCAAAAGGTGGTCGCCGGGTCGGACCGGATAGAAAAACTTCGCGGCTTTGATCTGGCATGGAAGCAAGGCTGTAGCGAAGCCGGTTTCGATGGCTTTCAATGCTTCGCTTAACAGCACTGCCCCCGGAATGATCGGATTGCCCGGGAAATGCCCTTCTGCCGCCCGATGGTCGAGTGCCAACATGCGCTCGAATCTGGCCACGCTACCCCGCTTTTAGCGCGTTGCGCGTGATGAACTGGTGCAGCGCGTCGCGTGGCAGTTTACCGGCGTCGTTGCGCGGCAGGGATTCGACGAAAACAAGCGGGCGCGGCAGGAATGCGACGTCTATGCTTTGGCGCAGCGCGTTCATCACTGTTGCGCGCGAGAGCCCCGGCGCCACCACCAAAGCGGTCAAGCGGGTTACCGTCCCGCCTGCTTCTTCAGGCATGACGAACACGCCATCGCGTACCCCTGCGATCGCATTCAGGTGATGGTTGAGATGCGCGAGCGAAGTCCGTTTGCCCGCGATATTCACAACGTCGGTGGTTCGGCCGTGCAGCAAGAAAGTCTCGCTGCTTAAGAGTTCGATCACATCATGTAACAGCACTTCCGTTTCCACATGGCCGCCGCGGACCCACGTTCCTGTGGCATCCTGGCGCAGCCTGAGCTCGGGCAAAATCCGCCATTCCGTGGTCTTGACGGTGCGCCGGGTCGCGACCTGACCCGCCTCGGTGCAGCCGTAAATCTCATACAGCGGTGCGGCAAAGCGCGATTCGGCCTCTGCCGCCAGTTGCGGACTCAGCGGCGCTGTTGCGCTCAGCAGAAAATTCACGCGCGGTAGGTGGGCCGTATCAGCCACCAGCGCGCGCAGATGTATCGGCGTTGTGACGAGGGCGCGCGGCTGCGGCAGGGCCTGCAGCTCCGCGGCGATATCGGCGGTGTGAAACGGCCGCCCCGCGTGCAGCACCAGGCCGTTTTGCATGACCATTAATACCGTGGATTCCAGTCCGTACATGTGCTGCTGCGGCACAGTTGAGACGATGACCATGCCGGGAAACTCGCGTGTGCCGAGACGATCAGCCTCCGTGCGCGCGCCACTGGCGAGGGCGCCCCAGGTTTTCTGGTTGGGCACCGGGCGTCCGGTGGAACCCGAAGTGAACAGGATGGCAGCGGCTTGTGCGGCGGATATGGCCGGAACCGGTCGCTCAGTGCAAGCGCCATCGCGGGCGCGCGGATACACAATCGTCAGCAGCGAGCGGGGTGCGGGAGCGGCGTCGGTCAGACAATAAAGATCGGGGTAACAATCGCTCAGTTGCGCGATCAAGTTCGGCGTTTGGTTGGGAGGCAACAGGCTCACGTGCCTGCGCACCAAGGCCGCCGCAAATCCGACCATAAAATGATATCGGTCGGAGCATAGATTGAGAATATGCCGCCGCTCCGGAAGCAGCGCGGCCACCTGCTCAACGTCGCGCAGGAATTCGCACACGCTTATGCGACGTCCGTCACGGTATGCAAACGCCGCACCGGCGGTGTAATCACGAATCAGAGGAATGACAGGCATCATTACCCTAACGCGCTTTGGGGCTTTTCGAAAGTGCAGCGTCGCTCGCGAACGCCTGTATCGATTTTAGAATCGATGCGTGCGGAAAATCGCGATGGCGGGCCAAGCGATACGCGTACTCGCTCACGAACATCAGCACCAGCAGCGGGAAATTCATGATGGTGATAAATAGTGACCAGATATTGAGAGACGCGTACCTGAATAGCAGCGCCGACGCGATTACCTGAGCGGCAAAAAAAATACACCACGCCAAAGTCACCCCGCGCGTATAGGCTTCCATGTCAGGCGGCAGCGAACCGTGCACGCGCCGCGCCAGGCGGGTGATAAGCGGCTCTTTCCCGGTTACCAACGTATGCCCGAAGAACCACAGCAAAAACAAATAGACCCCCGCGTGGGGAATACCATATGCCACGGCGAGACCCCAATGCTTCTCGTGCTCGAGCAGATAAAGCGCCGCGCTCACTGCCAGCAGGATAAATATTCCCAAGAGCTTGTTGCGGGCGCGCATCATAACCCAGTAGGCGAGCGCCAGCAGCGGCGCAATCATCAGCGCAATGCGGACCACTTCGGCTTGTCCTTCCATAACAGCCGAGTGCACGAGCCATTGGTATCCAGAACACCCGAGCACAATAAGCACCGTCCACAACCAGCCAAAACCGCGGCCCATTACTTGGTGCGATGCTGTTGGATGTACTGTTCCAGACTGCGCAGGGAACTGAATATCTTCAGATTGTTCTTGTCGTCCGAGCGCAATTGAACGCCGTAGGTCTTGGAAATGGCCAGAGCAAGCTCCAAAATATCGATCGAATCCAGTCCCAATCCATCGCGGTAAAGCGGGGCAAGCGGGATAATCGCCGAGGCATCTGTCTCCAGATTGAGCGTCGCAACAATCAGTCGAGCCAGCTCCAGCTCCTGCGGAGTCGCGTCGCTATCGGTCATCGTGTCTGTCCCGTTGCTGCTCATGGCATTGCTTTCGCAACCAATCGAAGCGCCTGTTCATAGCCGGCATGGCCAAGGCTTGTCATCAATGATAGCTCAAAATAAAATCAACCGGAGCGCCATTCATTGTGCTCGATTCGCACCAATGCATATCCGCACGTTAAGATAGGGCTTGCTCGAAAGTCATTTGTCGCCTTTACGGAGAAAAAAATGAAAAGTTATGTAGCGGTCGCTGTTGCCGCAGTTCTCATGATCGGGGGCTGCGGAAAAAAAGACGATGCGCCGTCTGCTGCGTCCCAGTCGCCCGTGGTCAAATCGGAGGATTCAAAAAAAGTGGTCGTTCCAACTTCGCCGCCCCCCGCGCCTGACGTTCCTAAAGAGGCACAAGCGCCGTCGCCTCCACCGGGGCAGCCAGGCGATACGTCGAGTCCCGAGTTTAAAGGCGGAGGCGTTCCGGACAAGAACAAATAAGCTTGGTAGTGCGGCGCTTGGAGTCAATTAGTGTGAGATGGAGTCCGGCAACAAGCGGTCC
>DASYSI010000168.1:0-7670 GCA_036003485.1 Burkholderiales bacterium
CGGCGGCTTTAGCGCGCGGCCAACTCGCGCTCGAGTTCGGCCAGACGTTCCGGTGTACCGATATCGCGCCAGCACCCTCGATAATGTTCACCTCGCACGCGCTCTACCGCGATGTATTGGGCGAGCAATGGCGCGAGCTTCGCCGGGACGCCGGTTGCGAGGCCGGCGAACATCTCGCTGCGATAGGCCGCGATGCCGCTGAAAGTGAGACGCGCGCCTTTGAGCGCGACTGCGTCCCCGCGCAGCGCAAAATCTCCGCCGCGATTATGATCGGGGTTATCGACCAGCACGAGATGCGCCAGCGGTCCCGGCCGCGCGAGCCGCGCGATCGTGTGCGCTAGGCGCGCATAGTCATAATCGCTGTATACGTCGGCGTTCACTGCCGCAAACGGCGCGGCTCCGAGCAGCGGCAGCGCCTTGACGATGCCGCCGGCTGATTCCAATGCCGTGGCTTCGCGCGAGTAGGCGATCGTGACGCCAAAACGCGCGCCATCGCCGAGCGCGCGTTCGATCAGCGCGCCCAGGTGGGCGTGATTGATCACGATGTCCTGGAAGCCGGCGGCGGCGAGTTTTTCGATATGCCTGACGATCAGCGGCTTGCCGCCTACCTCGAGCAGCGGCTTGGGGATGGTATCCGTGAGCGGGCGCATGCGCTCGCCGCGTCCGGCGGCAAGAATGATTGCTTTCATGACGGTTCAGGCGCTGAGCGCATCGCCATCGCGCCTGGCGCGCCATTGCTGACGACGGCTTTCAAAAGGTGTAGCCGGCGCTGGCGTGGGATTTGTTTTCGATCGCGTCGAAGATCGCGCGCAGCGGTGCGAGCGCATTGTAGCGGGCTGCGACCGCGCGCACGTAAGTCACGAAGCGCGGAGTATCCTCAAGGTAACCGCGTTTGCCGTCGCGGTAATACAGGCGCGCGAATATACCGAGCACCTTAAGGTGGCGCTGCAGGCCTATCCATTCGAAATCGCGGTAAAAACTGCCGAAATCCGCGGCCACCGGCAGCCGTGCGCGCTTCGCCTGCTCCCAGTAGCGCGCCGTCCAGTCGAGCACGCGCTCTTCCTCCCAGCTCACGAACGCATCCTTGAACAGCGATGCAACATCGTAAGCGATCGGCCCGAATACCGCATCCTGGAAATCGAGCACGCCCGGATTCGGTTCGCATACCATCAGATTGCGCGGCATATAGTCCCGATGCACGTAGACCGCGGGCTGCGCAAGGTTGTTCTCAAGGATGAGCGCGAATACCGTGTCGAGCGCCTGGTGTTGCGCAA
Source organism: Burkholderiales bacterium (assembly GCA_036003485.1). Lineage (GTDB taxonomy): Bacteria > Pseudomonadota > Gammaproteobacteria > Burkholderiales > SG8-41 > PALSA-1004. Next base: position 1,275 of record DASYSI010000168.1, read on the forward strand.
CGCTTAGTTCGAGCCCGAGGTGGCGACCCAGATACCATTCGCGAAAAAGCTCGAGTTCAAGCGCAAGCAACGCCTCGTCGTAGGGCGGCAGCACGTCCGGCTTGCTCGCGAGCTGCCAGCGCAGCAAGGCGGCAATCGCGTCGCCAAACAGCCCATCGGCGCTGTCCGCATTGAGCGCTTGCAGATAACTCACGGTGCCCAGATCGGACAGCAGCAGAAAGCCGCGCTCGAGATCCTGTGCGATCACTTTGGGAACGTGCAGGTTCGCATCCGCCATCAATGCGGCGATGCGCACGAATCGAGCACAATCCTCGTGTTCGGGCGGCGCGTCCATTGCAATCAGCGAAGCGCCCGCTGTGCGCACCCGGAAATAGCGCCGGAAACTCGCATCCGCGGATGCCACCTCGAGCGCGAGCGGGGAGGCATTCAACCGGGTTTCGATCCAGCACTGAAGTTGCTGCCGTCGATCCACTCGCCGTGATTGCCTAATTCTGGAAATTGTGCGATTTTATCACTCCCTCCTAACAACACTGATAATGAGAATTTTCCGCGCCAGGCCGATTGCATTATTGCTGTCGTGCGCCTGCGGTCACGCCGGTGCCGCAGACGACGGCGCGATCGGCTACAAACCCGGCGCGGGCGGGCCGCAGTTGAAGCTGCAACCATCATTGATCCGTATCGCGCCGGACGACAAGAATCCGGTACCGATGTTCCTCGACGCGGACACCCTGCAAGGCCATCAGGAACAGGAAATCGAGGCCGAGGGCACGGTGCGGTTGCGCCGGCGTGGTCAGGCGGTTTACGCCGATTGGCTGCGCTATGACCAGCCCCAGGACCAGGTGAACGCGCGCGGCAACGTTCGCCTCGAGCAGCGCGGCGATGTGCTCGAAGGCACTGAGATGCAGCTTAAGCTCGATACCGAGCGCGGCGCAATGGAACATCCAAACTACGAAGTGCGAGTCAACGCCACCAAAGGCCGCGGCAAGGGGGAGCGGCTGCTGTTCGAGGGCGAAGGCAAGTATCGGCTGCTCAGCGGAAACTATACCTCGTGCGAAGTCGGCAACGACGACTGGTTCGTGCGCGCCAAAGATTTCGAGATCGACAAGGGACGCCAGATCGGCACCGCGCGCAATGCAAGCATCCTATTTCTCGGCGCTCCGATACTGTATACGCCGTACTTAAGTTTCTCTCTCGATCGCCAGCGCAAGTCGGGTTTTCTGGCCCCAACGTTCGGCTCTACCGGCAATTCAGGCTATGAATTCTCGCTGCCGTATTACTGGAACATTGCGCCCGAGCGCGATGCGACGATTACACCGCGAGTCATGGCCAAACGCGGTGTGCAGCTGCAAAACGAATTTCGGTATCTGGCCCCGCTTTATCGGGGCGAGCTTCACTACGAAATTCTGCCGGATGACCGTGTCAAGAACGGCGACACGCGTAGCGCGCTCTCGTTGATTCACTCGCAAACTTTCAGCAATGGCTGGAGCGGGTCACTTAATATTCAATCCGTATCTGATGGAACGTATTTCACCGACCTGTCGACGCAAATCGCGGCGACTTCCCAAGTGCTGCTGCCGCGCAGCGCGACGCTTGCAAAAGGAGGCAAATGGTGGAATGACGGAACATGGGTTTTCTCCACGGTGGTGCAGCGCTGGCAAACGCTGCAAGCCGATCCATTGAATCCGGTCACCGCACCTTACAGCAGTTCGCAGCTTAATCTTAATGCGGCCAAGCAGAATATCGGATACACGGATTTTGACTGGCAGAGCAGTTTCATCGACTTCACGCATCCAACGATGGTCAACGGCAAGCGCGCTGTCGCCTATCCGAGCCTCAGTATGCCCTTGCAGACGTCGTACGCGTATCTGACTCCGAAAATCGGCATGCATGTCACGCATTACGACCTCGAGCAGACGCCGACCACACCGGCAACTACCATCAACCGGTCGGTGCCGATTTTTTCGGCCGAATCCGGATTAGTACTCGAGCGCAACACGAGCTGGTCCGGACAGGGCATGCTGCAGACCCTCGAGCCCAAGCTCTATTACGTCTATATTCCGACGCGCAACCAGAATCAGATACCGATCTTCGACACCGGACTGCAAGACATTAACTTTGCCACGCTGTATTCCGAGAACCAGTTCAGCGGCAGCGACCGCATCAATGACGCCAACCAGATCACGATGGGGGTGACTTCGCGCCTGCTGCAGCAGGATAACGGCATCGAGCGTCTGCGGGTCGGCCTGGCGCAGCGCTATTACTTAAAGTCGCAGGACGTCACGCTGCCGGGCGTAACGCCGCGTTCCAGTAACAATTCCGATTTGCTTGCGGCGCTGAACGGAACAGTCGCGCCGCACTGGACAGTCGATGCGGGCTGGCAGTACACGACCGATCTCTCGCAAACCCAACGACTCAATGTCGGCACGCGTTACCAGCCTGAGCCGGGCAAGGTTCTCAATCTTGCCTACCGTTACGCGACCGGTGCGCAGGCCGCCGCCCTGGGCCAGACAGTAACCGTGGTGAGCGCTGTCAATCCATCCAATACGCTGCGCCAGGTGGACATTTCCGGACAGTGGCCGATAACCCGGCATCTGAGCGCGGTTGCGCGCTGGAATTATTCGACTGCCGACAATCGCCTGCTCGAAGGACTTGCCGGCGTTGAATATGACGGCGGCTGCTGGGCTTTGCGCTTCATCGCCCACCGTTTTGCCACCACGGCTGCGACCGATGTCAGCTCGGTATTTTTGCAGCTTGAGTTGAACGGCGTATCAAAAATCGGCTCTAATCCGCTGGACTTGCTGCGGCGGAACATCGGCGGCTATTCCCGACCGACCGTGCAGCCCACGCTCTCCGACGATATGTTTCCGACACGCTGATAATCCGCACTTCTGAACCGCATGAATACCGCTTATACACGTGCTTTGGCGGCGGGCGTCGCACTACTCGCGCTTGCCAGCGCGCCGCGCGCCGCCGCACAAAAGCCGGCTGCCGGCCGCGTCGTGCTGCTCGATCGCATCATCGCGGTCGTCAACGACGAGGTCATCACGCGCCGCGACCTGGATGACCGCATCAAGGTCGTATTAAGCCAGCTCAAGCAACAAGGCACACCGCTGCCCCCCTCCGATGTGCTCGAAAAACAGGTCCTGGAACGCGTGATCTACAACCAGGTTCAGCTCCAATACGCCAAGGAAACCGGATTGCGCGTCGAGGACGCAATTCTCGAAAAAGCCGTTAATCGCATCGCTGAAGACAATAAGATAACCGTTGCCGCGATGCGCCAGGCGCTTGAAAAAGACGGTGTCAATTTCAACAAGTTCCGCGAGGAGCTGCGCGATGAGATCATCATCGTGCGTCTGCGCGAGCGCGAGGTCGACAACAAAGTCCAGATCGCCGACAGCGAAATCGACAACTTTCTGAGCACGTTGCAGACGCACGATGGCAAAGTGGAAGAATTCAACCTTTCGCATATCTTGGTGCGGGTTCCGGAACAGGCAAGCCCGGAGCAATTGCAGGAGCGTCGCGCGCGCGCCGAGCAGGCGTTGGCGCAAATCAAAGGCGGGGCTGATTTCAGGCAGGTTGCCGCAAGTTTTTCCGATGCGCCCGATGCGGTGCAAGGCGGCGCCATGGGCTGGCGCGAGCTCGCTCAGCTGCCGACGATATTTGCCGAAGCGGTGAAGAATCTCAAGTCCGGGGAGGTCGGCGCTGTGCTGCGCAGCCCCAACGGCTTTCATATCGTTCGCGTCAACGAGCGGCGCGGCCAGGATGCGCCGATGATCGTATCGCAAACGCACGCGCGCCATATCCTGATCAAGACCACCGAACTGGTGTCAGAAAACGATGCCAAAGATCGTCTGGTCAAGTTGAAAGAGAGACTCGATAACAACGCTGATTTCGCCGAGCTCGCGCGACTGCAATCCGAAGATGGCAGCGCTTCCCGCGGCGGCGATCTGGGCTGGCTTTCGCCCGGGGATACGGTTCCGGAATTCGAGAAGGCGATGGATGGATTGAAACCCGGGCAGATCAGCGAACCGACGCGTTCGCCATTTGGCTGGCATCTGATCCAGGTTCTCGAACGCCGCAACCAAGACATGTCGCAGCAGCAGCAGCGGCTGCGCGCACGGCAGGCATTGCGCTCGCAGAAAGCCGACGAAGCGTATCAGGAATGGGTGCGTCAGCTGCGCGACAAGGCTTTTGTCGAGTACCGGCTCGAAGACAGATAATGCCGAACGTAAAGCACAGATCGAGTCGGAGCGCATAAAATGTGCGGCGTTTTATTTCGAGAAGCTCTGATCTGCGTTTGAATTAATCAGAGCTTCATCTGAAGCGAGGATAGATACGGGGCCGAATGGGAATGGCTTGATCCCACGCCTTTCCAGGCCCAGTTGTCCGGAGATTCGTTAGTGCTACAGCGGCGGCAGCCATCGCTCACCTTCCATCACCTTTAAGTCCCATCATCGCAGTTACTGCCGGCGAGCCGGCTGGCATCGGCCCTGATTTGTGCGTGATGCTTGCACAACAACCCCCGACCGAACACCTGGTGGTGATCGCCAATCGCGAGCTGCTCGAACAACGCGCGCGCATGATGGGCTTGCCATGGCGCAGCCTCGCGTTCAATCCTGCCACGCAACCCGCGGTTGCAAGCGGTGCACTGCCGGTGATCGATGTTCCGCTCGCCGCGGCCGTGACCGCGGGCCGGCTAGCCCGCGCTAACGCCGCTTACGTCCTGCGCACGCTCGAAGTTGCGGTCGACGGCTGTATGGACGGCCATTTCCACGCGATGGTCACCGCGCCGGTGCATAAAGGCATCATCAACGACGCCGGTACCGCGTTTACCGGGCATACCGAATACCTCGCGCAGCGTACCTGCACGCCGCACGTTGTGATGATGCTCGTAGGCGGCGGCCTGCGCGTCGCTCTGGCGACCACACACGTCGCGGTGAAAGATATCGTGCGCCATATCACAAGCGCCAGTCTCGAGCAGACGCTGCGCGTCCTCGAGTTCGACCTGACGACGCGTTTTGGCATTGCAGCGCCGCGCATTGCGGTGGCCGGACTCAATCCGCATGCCGGCGAGTCAGGCCATCTCGGACGCGAAGAAATCGAGATCATCGCTCCGCTGCTCGAAAAGCTGCGCCATGACGGCATGCGGATAACCGGACCGCTTCCGGCCGACACGCTATTTGCCCCCCAGCGCCTGCGCGATTTCGATTGCGTGCTCGCGATGTATCATGATCAGGGATTGCCGGTGCTCAAGTACGCAAGCTTCGGGAGCGGTGTCAATGTCACGCTCGGGCTACCGATGATCCGCACCTCCGTTGATCACGGCACCGCGCTCGACCTCGCCGGCACTGGCAAGGCGGATGCCGGCAGTCTGCGCGCCGCGATCGAGATGGCTGCCGCATTGGCGCGGGGCAATGCTTAGCAGACTGAAGCGCCGCGTCTAGACTCCTGGTGAAACACCGCCCGCGCAAAAGGTTCGGACAGAATTTTCTCGTCGACGCCGACGTGATAGCCGCAGTCATCGCCGCAATAGCACCGGCGCGTGGTGACCGCCTGGTTGAAATCGGGCCTGGACTGGGGGCACTGACCCGCCCGCTGCTCGCCGCAACCGGGCGCGTGGATGCGATCGAAATCGACCGCGATCTAGCTCAAACGCTGACTGCCGAATTCGGCGACAGCCTGAGGGTACATATCACTGATGTGCTGAAATTCGACTTTGCCGCGCTCGGCGGCGATCTGCGGGTCGTCGGAAATCTGCCGTATAACATTTCAACGCCGCTGCTGTTTTATCTTGCGCGCTGCACTGAACGCATACGCGACATCCACGTCATGCTGCAAAAGGAGGTTGTCGCGCGCATGGTGGCCGCACCGTCTGACAGTGATTATGGAAGGCCATCCGTGATGCTGCAGTACCGGTTCGAAATGGAAAAACTGCTCGATGTGCCCGCGGCAGCTTTCAATCCGGCGCCCAAAGTCGAATCGGCAGTGGTACGTCTGATGCCCCTGCGGCCGCCGCGGCATCCGGCACGCGATGAAAAACTGTTTGAACGCATCGTCGGCGCTGCATTTTCACAACGGCGCAAGGCGCTGCGAAACTCGCTCAGAGGTTATCTATCGGAAGCAGATTTCGCCGGGCTGACCATCTCCCCGATGGCGAGGGCTCAGGATCTTGGCGTCGCGCAATACGTTGCGATCGCGAACTACGTCGGCAGTCGCGGCGCGAAATTTGATTGAGAAGCTCTTTGAGGAAAGACTCTCTTTATCGAGCTTCTTCGGAAGCGGGCGCGATTACAAGCGGTTGGAGCTGCGTGTCCAGAGCTCAAGTCGCTTTTTTCTGAATGAGCTCGATCTTGTAGCCGTCGGGGTCTGTGACAAATGCGATCACCGTCGTACCAT
>DASYSI010000169.1:0-2977 GCA_036003485.1 Burkholderiales bacterium
GCCTTCGACGTTCATGCCCATGCCTTCGCCCATGATGTCGGGCATACGCACGCCCGTCGATTCGCCGAGGAACACGACCGGGAAGCCGCGCCTGCCCGCGGTATCCTTGACATGCGCCATCTTGCGATTGTTGGTGTAGCTGGACGACGAGCCCTTGACCGTGAAATCGTAGCCGACGACGCCCACGCGTCTGCCGTCGAGGTTGCCAAAGCCCGTGATCTTGCCATCGGCCGGTGTCGACTCCCGCATTTCGGGAATATAGGAAACCCCGAACAAGCCGGATTCGCGGAACGATCCGGGGTCGAGCAGATAGTCAATGCGTTCGCGCGCGTTTAGGATTTCAGGCCGGCGGCGTTTGGCGAGCTTGTCTTCACCGCCCATCGCCTTGGCACTGCGCGCACGCGACGCGTGCTCCTTGATTTTGTCTTCGAATTTCATAGCTGCATCAAGCCTTCCTCCGATGCTTGTTACCCCGCCGCACGGATCAGACCAAAAGTGCTTCCCCCGTCCGCCTTTGAAAACGCACCGGCGCTTTTCAGGGTCATCCACGCCGAAGTGGATTGATCGCGTTCAATTAATCCTTCACGCCCGCCGTGCGCTTGATCGCATCGGCGAACAAATCGCCGTCGGTGCCCAGCACGATCAAGTGCACGCCACGCCGCGCGACGCGCTTGCCGTACTCGACCTCGAGGTTGTTGCCGATGAGCGTCATCGCATACTTGCCGTGACGGCGCGCGCTGGCTACGACAGTATCGAGAGCGGCACTCATCTTGGGATCGTCGAAGGTCGCACCCGGCACGCCGAGTGAAATCGAGAGATCGGTCGGCCCTACGAAAAAAACGTCAAGGCCCGGCATCGCGGCGAGTGATTCGAAATCCGCGATGCTGGACTCCTCTTCGAGCAAGGCAATCGCCATCACCTCGCGGTTCGCGCGTTCGGCATAGGCATCCCAGCCGCCGCGCACATAACCTGCCGCACGCACGATCTGGCACGCGCCGCGTTCGCCTTGCGGCGCATAGCGCATCGCTTTGAGCAGCGCCGCGCAGTTTTCGCGGTTGGCGTGCGGCAGCACGATACCCACCGCGCCCAGATTGAGCAGCTTCTTGATCAGCGCCGCGTCGACTTCGGGAACGCGCACGAAAGGCGTGATGCCAGCGGCGTCAGCAGCGCGAATCAAATGCGCCGCGCGGTCGAGATCGAGGGCGCTGTGCTCCATGTCGACGATCACGAAATCGAGGCCTGAGGCGGCCATAATCTCGACGACCATCGGGCTGCCGGTGAAAAGCAGCATCCCGGTGACAGTTTTGCCTTCGCTCAGTAGCTGCCGGATACGATTTCGCTTCTCCATATTCCCGGAATCCGCTTTCATTTGGCCATGCGCTTCAACTGCTCGAGCGTGCGCTGGCTCACGCATTTTTTCGGCGGCCGGCAAACCGAGTCCTTCGCCGTGTAGTGCATGAGCGCGAACGAAAGCGATACGTGCGGCGGCATGTGCGGTGCAACGATTTTCCAGACGCCCTGCGTCAGCGCCAATTCGAAATGCACGTCAGCACGCGAATTTGCGGTGCGTCTCAACACATAACCCTCTTCCGAATCGAACACCGAACCCAGACTGTCGTAGTGCACTTTGATGACAGTGCGGTCTTTCCCGAGCCTTTCGCCCACGATGCGATGCGATCTGACTACGACTGTTTCGGTTCCGCCGGGCACCTGGTCCCAGATGGTCAGGCGCTGCAGATTATTTCTGCCTTTCGGGCTCGTGAATTCGCCATTGGAGTCGCGACGCAAATACTCCTTGACCACCGCGCGCGGTCCGGCGAACTCGCCCGGCTGAGCCGCTTGCGATGAAACGCTATCCAAAGCGAGCCAGGCGCAAAAAATAAAACAGATGAGAAAGATTTTCATTGTGTATGACTCCTCCGGTGCATCTGCGTGCCGCCGCTCGCGGCCCGACCGTCTCAGTTGCCAGAAACTGGCGGCAGCGGAGAGTTTATGCTATTAACGCGGCTTCGCCATCCAGAAAAACTTCACGATGCCTGGCGGCTCCGCAAAATCGCTGACGGCTTACGTCGCCGATTTCATTACGCGCACCCGTGCCTCGAACATTCCTGCCGCAGTCACGCACCTCGGCAAACGCTCGATCCTCGACGGCATCGGGCTCGCGCTCGCGGGCAGCATCGCCGACTCCGGCGCGCTCGTGCGCAAATATCTGCGATCGCTCGGCTGCGCGCAGACCCGCGGCTGCACCGTAATCGGCAGCGGCATGAGGCTGCCGGCGCGCTTTGCCGCGTTCGCCAATGGTATCGCGATCCACGCCGATGATTACGACGACACGCAGCTTGCCGTCGCCGCGGACCGCGTTTACGGCCTGCTCACGCATCCGACTGCGCCCGCGCTGCCGCCGGTGCTCGCCTTGGGCGAGCACCTGCACCGCAGCGGACGCGACGTGCTGACGGCCTACCAGGTAGCGGTCGAAGTCGAAACCAAAATCGCCGAAGCGATCAATCCGCGCCATTACCAGGACGGTTTTCATGCCACGGCGACAGTCGGCGCTCTGGGTGCTGCTGCCGGCGCGGCGAAGCTGCTGGGTTTGAATCACGCACAAACGCGGCGCGCGCTCGGCATCGCCGCGAGCCAGGCCGCGGGCCTGCGCGAAAATTTCGGCACCATGATGAAGCCCTTTCACGCCGGACGCGCGTGCGAAAGCGGTGTCATTGCGGCCGAGCTCGCGCGGCTCGGCTTCACCGCGACCCCGATCGTTCTCGAAGCCGGGCGCGGCTTTTTCAAGGCCGCCGGCGGCGGCTACGACGCGCAGGCGATCGAAGGCAAGCTCGGCAATCCGTGGACCTTTGCTTTCCCGGGCGTTTCGATCAAGCCGCATCCGAGCGGCTCACTCACTCATCCTGGAATGGGACTGATGCTCGATCTGATACGCGCGCACGACATCAAGCCGGCGCAGGTGCAAAGAGTGTCCGTC
>DASYSI010000170.1:0-13528 GCA_036003485.1 Burkholderiales bacterium
GATCAACGGCGCCGAGTGGAATAGGCTTACGAGCAGGTCCACCCGGTGTGTCAAGTGCCGAGCGCAGCCGTCGATTTTTCGTATGAGCTGCGTGCACGTCAACGGGATCACGCCGCAACCGGACCTTAAGCCATTGATTTCAGTCGCAGTTGAACGGGCTTGAATCTTGCATAGCCTCCACAGGTAATCTATGGGAGGAGTCAAATGCTCAATGTCGTTGGAAAGGTTTCGGGAGCGCTATTCGGCCGGTCGGTGCACCCGATGGCGGAAATCAAACTTGCGAAAAAGCTCATTGCAGAGCTGCCCGTCTACGATTCTGCGTTAACACTCGAGGAAATCGGATTCTGGCTCGAGTCGGCCAGTCGTGCCGAGTGGTTTACGCTCGCCTATCGTTTTGAATTGCTAGGGCTGCTCGACCAGGCCGCAAAAGGCCATCAGCGCAAAATCACGCACGAATACCTCGCCAACGACCGCCGCGAAAAAGTGCGTGCGAACAAGCTGTGGACCACGATATTCGAGTCCTGGAAAATGCTCGGTAGCGCTTACATTCGGTGCATCGATCAATTCCAATCCGATGCTGGCGACGCGGCGACGAACGCGAAGTATCTGCCGGTCATCGTTGCGCGTGCGCTACGTGCGTTGACGATGCAGCTCAAATGGATTCTGCAGCGATACGGCGCTGTCGATGACCGCCTATGGGACGACCTTGGTCGGATCTATCAATTTGCTGAAACGAGGGACATCGCCACCGTCGTCGTCAAGATTTATCCTGGCGTGCAGGGCAGGAGCACCGTGCAGCGCGAGTTTCTCAAAGCGATGATGCTCAGCGCGTCGTCGACCCACGGCCTGACTCCGATCGCACAGGAAATCGCCGAGCGCACCGTCGCTCAATTAGCCGATATGTACGTCATGCAGCCGCAGCCGGTGTCCGGCAGCAACCATTGCTTCGACCTATGGACGCGCAGAAAGCCCGCGCGCATATTCAAAGGCATCGAATCGACCCCGACGATGCGCTTTTTCGGTCCCGGTGCGGCGCTGCCGGCGCTCGAACAGCTGATTCAGAAAATAAAGACCGGGGACAGAGCGCCTTCGCACTTCGATATCGGCGTTAGTTTTGAACCCGACCTTGTGCTGCCGGTCATGCAGCATCTTGCATTGTACTGGTCGGATAATCCGCCCGCGCGCGGCTCCGAGCGCCGCAAGATTGCCGCGCGAATTACGGTAGTACGCACCTTCACGCAGATGCTGACGAACATTTTATCCGCGGCCGATGATGATTCGCTGGATTTTATGCCTTTGGACGGCAGCGAGAGCTGGATCATCGAGAACGTGAGTGACGGCGGTTTCGGTGCAATCATTCCGCCGCTCAAAGGTGATTGGGTCAGAATTGGACGTGTGCTTGGCGTGCAGACTGAAACCTCGCAACACTGGGGTGTCGGTGTCGTCCGTCGCATTACGCGCGCCAATCTTCAGCAGCGCAGCGTTGGCATCCAATTGCTGTCGAATACCGCAATTGCGGTCAAGCTTTTGCCCTCAGGTGACCACCCGGCATCCAATCCCACGCAGAAAGGCTATCCGGCGGTGATGCTGTCAACCGCGCCGAATCCGAATGGCGAGATTGACCTACTATTGCGCGCGCGTAGCTTTATCCCCGATCAGCGCTTCGATCTGGACGTGAACGGCAAACAATACCATCTGATGCCAAGCAAGCTCGTCGAGGTGGGGGATAATTTTGACTTGGCGAGGTTCAAAGTCGTGTAACGACGAGCGGGCCATGAAGTGGCCCCGGACAAGTATCCACCATTTCTGTGGATAACGCTGTGGATTCTCGGCCGGAACAGGCTGACAAAGGCCGTGCCATCTCGGTTTATGCGAGGCTGCCTATTTTTCACGCATGCGTAAACGTGTTTGGCTCGCCGACCCGGGACCTAGGCCGCTGCAAGCGTAGAAAAACGGAATCGTTTCTTCCCGTCGCGTTATTCGCTAGCTCGGGTGAATTTAACGCCGACCCAAATCGCAATACCGCCAATCAATGCCAGAACCACCAGCAGGCTACTCAGCAGGATGTCAACCATCATAATCTCCAAAATGGAATACTCGCGCTCTTACATGCATCTAACGTGCCAGCGTCCAAATTCGGGAGACAAGCAGGAGTCCGGCGGACTGACGGGCGTGCGTTCAGTCACGACGAACAGCCGCGCGGTCAGATCAACCGTGACGAAACTCACTTGGAACCGAATCTCGACGCTATCTGGGATTTTCGGTATGAATAATTACCGAGTGGATCCAACCATCCTGATAGCTGAGTATTTGGCTCCCCGACCTGGGCTCGAACCAGGGACCTGCGGATTAACAGTCCGTCGCTCTACCAACTGAGCTATCGGGGAAATGAATCGGGTGGAAGGTGTTGCAAAAGGCGGATATAGTAATGTGTTGAGCCGTTCGGGTCAACGCTTCAACGACGCCTGTCACTATGAAATGGTTTGTGCGGATCGGGATCGCGTTTGGCGTTCTGCTGTTGATACTTATCGCGCTGCCGTTTTTCATCACGCTCAACGATTACATTCCTGAAATCGAGCAAGCGGTATCGGACCGGTTAAAAGAGCAGGTATCGATTACCAGCATAAAGTTCGCGCCATTGCCTTTGCCGCATCTCACGGTCGATGGCATCACGGTGGGAAAAACCGGCGATATCAAGGTAAGTAAGGCGACGATTACTCCCGATTTTTTCACGCTGCTGAGCTCGACCAAGGTTATTCGCAGCGTCGAAATTAAGTCGCTAGTGCTGACGCAAAAGGCGCTCGACAAGATTCCGGTATGGATGAAGTCGGACGAGAAGGCGCCGCAACGCCCGCCGCTGGTGCGGGTCGAGAGCATTCGTCTCAATGATGTGGTGGTTACTCTCGACAAGGTGAGCTTTGGTCCATTCGACGCGCGCGTGAATCTTAACGGTAAGGGCGAGCCAGAAGATGCTTCATTGAGCACGCAGGACGGCAAGCTCAAAGCCTTCGTCAAACCTGACAAATCAAATTATCTGATTAGCGCCACCGCGAAATCGTGGAAAATCCCGGCCGGACCCGCAATAGTGTTCGACGAGCTTACGGTCAAGGGGGTGGCGACGCTGAACGATGCCGACTTCAGTGAGGTGAACGCCAAGCTCTATGGCGGCACAGTCAAAGGCAAAACAGCCGTCAGCTGGCAGAAAGGGTTTAAGCTCAAAGGCAATATCGACGTCAATCAGGTCGAACTCAACTCGCTGGCGCCGCTGCTTTCGCCGGGCACCAAAATGAGCGGCAAGCTTACTGCCAAGCCAGTGTTCTCAGCGTCGGCGCCTGACGCAAGCCACGTGATGAGCGCGCTGCGGCTTGAAACGCCGTTTAACATTCAGAATGGCGTGCTGCACGGCGTCGACATCGCGCAAGCAGCAACCAAGTTGATCAAGCATGGAGCGACGGGCGGGGAGACGCATTTCGACCAGCTGTCCGGCCATCTGAATATGGAACGCAATGCTTTTCGGTTCACGCAGCTTAAGATCGCCTCGGGCGTGCTCGCCGCGGACGGGAATGTGAACATTTCGCCGGCCAAGGATCTCTCCGGGCGCATCACCGCCAAGGTCAAGGCACTGGGCACGAGCGCAAATGTTCCGCTTAATGTCGCGGGAACAGTCCACGCGCCGCTGCTGTATCCGACCGGTGCGAGCATCGCCGGTGCAGCGGTGGGCACCGCAGTACTGGGCCCGGGACTCGGAACTTCGGTCGGCGCAAAAGTCGGAGGCTGGGCCGAAGGCCTGTTTGGCCGGAAAGAAGAAAAAAAGTGAAACAATCGCCCGCGCCGGGCTTTCAATGCCCTGGCATTGCTCAGATCAGCACGCTTGCAATCGCCGATGCAGCGTAATCGATGTTCTTTGGGTTCAACGCCGCAACGCAGATACGCCCGCTGTCGATCGCATAGACGGAGTACTCGGAACGCAGACGCTGCACCTGTTCTCTCGTAAGCCCAGAATAGGAAAACATGCCGCGTTGCTCGACTACGAAGCTCAGATCGAAATCAGCGCGGATCGCACGTACTTTGTCGACAAGTTGACGGCGCATCGTTTTGATGCGCTCGCGCATCTGCCCGAGTTCGTTTTCCCACAGCGTGCGCAGTTCGGGCGTGGTGAGCACGGTCGCGACTGCCTGTCCGCCATGGCTCGGCGGGTTCGAGTAATTGGTGCGGATTGCACGTTTCAGCTGGCTCAGGGCGCGCGCGGCCTCTGCCGCATTCTCCGCTACGATGCTGAGCGCTCCCACGCGCTCGCCATACAGCGAGAGCGATTTTGAGAACGAGCTCGATACCAATACCACCTTGCAGGCTGCGGCGAAGCGGCGCACGGCGGCTGCGTCGGCGTCCAGACCTTCGGCGAAGCCTTGGTACGCGATATCGAGGAACGGCACCAGTCCGCGCGCATTGACGACATCGATCACGCGATCCCACTGCGAAGGCGTGAGATCGACGCCGGTCGGGTTGTGACAGCATGCGTGCAGGACCGTAATCGACCCGGCCGGAAGCTCCTGCAAAGTCGACAGCATGCCGTCGAAATTGAGTCCATGCGTCGGCGCGTCGTAGTAGGGGTAGGTGTTGACCGTAAATCCCGCGTATTCAAATATGGCCCGGTGATTCTCCCAGCTCGGATCACTGATCCAGAGCTGGGCGCCCGGGTTGAGCCGGCGCAGGAAATCGACGCCGACTTTAAGCCCGCCGGTGCCGCCCAGAGTCTGCACCGTTACGACGCGTCCGCTGCGCAGTGCCTCGCTATCGGCTCCGAACAGCACTCCCTGAACCGCGCGGTCGTACGCCTGCAGGCCATCGATCGGAAGGTAATTGCGGGGCAGCGCTGCCGCCGCGATCGTTTGCTCGGCTCGGCGCACGCACTCGAGCACGGGTATTTTGCCGTTGTCGTCGCAATAGACTCCTACCCCAAGATTGACTTTGTTGGGGTTGGGATCGGCGTTGTAGGTTTCCGTGACGCCAAGGATCGGGTCGCGGGGGGCCATTTCGACGGCGGCAAGGGGCGATGCGCTCATATGAGTGTGGTCGGACGATTTAACGGATAGTGATATGGATCACGCGCCCGCTATTGTAGCCGGTCATACGGCGTTGCTGTCGCGTACACGCGAAAATGGGCGGCGTCTGGATCGATACTGGCAACAATCACGACCGATATGGGACAATAATCGGTTTTTGAACCGTCGCCCGATCGATTATGGCAAATCCTGCAGCAAATCGAGCTATCGCCGAGGTCCCGGCGGAAAGTGTCGTGACTTTTCCCGGCAGCCCGTACCGATTGCATCAGACATTCGAGCCCGCAGGGGACCAGCCGGAGGCGATCGCCAAGCTCACCGAAGGTATCACGGATGGACTCTCATTCCAGACACTGCTCGGCGTGACGGGGTCGGGCAAGACCTACACGATGGCCAACGTCATCGCACGCCTGGCCTGTCCGGCGATCATCATGGCGCCCAATAAGACGCTTGCCGCGCAGCTGTATTCGGAGATGCGCGAATTCTTTCCTGAAAACGCGGTCGAGTATTTTGTCTCGTACTACGATTATTACCAGCCCGAAGCCTATGTGCCGTCGCGCGATTTGTTTATCGAGAAGGACTCGAGCATCAACGAGCACATCGAGCAGATGCGGCTGTCCGCGACCAAGTCGCTCCTCGAGCGGCGCGATACCGTTATCGTTGCGACAGTGTCGGCGATTTACGGTATAGGAGATCCGTCCGATTACCACGACATGATTCTGCATCTGCGCGAGAAAGAAAAACTCACGCAGCGCGATATCATCCAGCGCCTGGTTGAAATGCAGTACGAGCGCAACGAGATCGAATTCAAGCGTGGCACATTTCGCGTGCGCGGCGACGTAATCGACATTTTTCCAGCTGAAAGCTCGGAGTCCGCGATCCGGGTCAGCATGTTCGATGATGAGGTTGAGACCCTTTCGATGTTCGACCCGCTGACGGGGCACATATTGCAGCGCGTTGCGCGTTTTACCGTCTATCCATCGAGCCATTATGTAACACCGCGCGCGACAACGCTGCGCGCAATCGAAGCAATCAAGGCGGAGTTGCGCGAGCGTATCGAATTCTTCCAGCAGCAGAATAAGCTTGTCGAAGCACAGCGTATCGAGCAGCGCACTCGTTTCGATCTGGAAATGATGAACGAGATGGGCTTCTGCAAAGGCATCGAAAATTACTCGCGCCACCTGTCCGGCCGCCGCGCAGGCGAGCCACCGCCGACGCTGATCGATTACCTGCCGTCGGACGCCCTGATGTTCATCGATGAAAGCCACGTTACGATGCCGCAGCTTGGCGGGATGTACAAAGGCGATCGCGCGCGCAAGGAAAATCTCGTTGATTACGGCTTCCGTCTGCCTTCGGCGCTGGATAACCGGCCGCTGCGGTTCGACGAGTTCGAGGGCATGATGAAGCGCAGCGTTTTTGTGTCGGCGACGCCGGCGGAATACGAACGCACGCACCAGGCCCAAGTGGTCGAGCAGGTGGTGCGTCCGACCGGACTGGTCGATCCCCAGATCGAGGTTCGCCCGGCGGCGACCCAGGTCGACGATCTGCTGTCGGAGATCGGCGAACGGGTGAGCGCCGGCGAACGCGTGCTCGTAACGACGCTCACCAAGCGGATGGCGGAAGACCTGACCGATTATCTGGCCGATCATGGCGTCAAGGTGCGTTACCTGCATTCCGATATCGACACCGTCGAGCGCGTCGAGATCATACGCGATCTGCGGCTGGGGGAATTCGATGTGCTGGTCGGCATCAACCTCTTGCTCGAGGGACTCGATCTGCCTGAGGTATCGCTGGTCGCGATTCTCGACGCCGATAAAGAAGGTTTTCTGCGTTCTGAGCGCTCGTTGATTCAGACCATAGGCCGCGCGGCGCGCCATATCAACGGCAAGGCCATTATGTATGCCGACAGGGTTACGGATTCAATGACTCGCGCCATCGGCGAAACCGAGCGCCGGCGTAATAAACAGCTTGCATATAACTCGAAGTGGAGCATTACGCCGCACGGAATCATTAAAGGCGTGCGCGACATGATCGATGGCATTTATGATTCGCAGGAAGCGCGTCAGCAACTGAAAGCGGCACAGGCCGAGGCGATATACGAAGGCATGAACGAAAAGGATCTCACGCGCGCAATCAAGCGCGTCGAAAAAGACATGCTCGATGCGGCGAAGAATCTCGAGTTCGAGCGCGCGGCGCATTTGCGCGACGAGCTGAAGCACCTCAAGCAGCGTCTATTTATGGGAGTGGCCGCGTGATGCGGGTGAGCTGCGATTTACTTCGCGTTGTGCGTACGCGAAACGACATGCCGCAAATCATCCACAGCTGGTTTTTCTGCACGCATCGCCAGGGCGAGTTTGAGCAGATGCCATTCTGAGTCGATTTTGACGCGGCCGGAGCGCGCATCCTATCGCGCGTCGTCCGGCCGGCCTGCAGAGGAGACTGCCGCAATCAGCGCGCGGCACTTTCTTGATTGCTTGCTGTTTCGATCTGGACCAAAGGTTCTTCGGTCACAGGTGCAAGCGGCGGACGCACGCGCGGCGGGCGCGGTGGCTGTGGCGGTTCCACATTGCTCGCCGCAATGCGCAGCTTGTCGGGACGGGTTTCAACCAGCTCGAGATTGGGCGGCAATGCCACCGCCTCGAACGCGGCCGGCTGCGACGCTACCGCCGGCACGTGCCGATGTTCGGGCGCAGGCTCGTCGGCAACCGCGGCCGCGACGCTTGCCGTCGGCGTTGGTTCGAAGCGGTGCACTTCCCCGACTGGCGCCACAGGCGTCGCCTCGGCCGGGAAGGGTGAAGGTGCCGGCTCCAGCGCTGGGGCAGGGTGAGGCTCAGCGCCAAGCGCCAGGTTGACGGATACGCCGGTTGCGGGAATCGCAATATCGGCACTGTCCGGAACTGCGTCGGCGCGGTGCGGTGCATGCTGCGCGTCACGCGGCTCGAATCGATCACGGCCTCCACGCCGGCGGCGGCTGCGACCGCGGCCTTCGTTATCATGCCGTTGTCCTGGTTCGCGCGGCTGCGCCGGAACCGCACCGGGTTCCGCCGCCGGTGATTCTGCACGCGGCGGTCGTTGCGGGCGCTGCGGTTGCCCTTCGCGGCGCGAATGTTCACGCGGCGGACGGGGATCGCGTGATTCGCCACCACGCCCCCGCGTTTCGGGACGCGGTGCGCGACCATCCGTAGTTCCGCTGCCAGCCTGCTGCAACTGCGCCGCGCGCTCGCCGGGCTCATCGCGCCGGTGCTCGTTGCGCTGTGGCAAATTGGGTCGGCCGCGGCGCGGGCCGCGTTCTGGACGCGGACCACGCACTGCGCGCTCGCTACGCTCACGCGGTACCGATTCCGGCGTGGCTGCTTTGACTTCAGGTTGGCCGCGATGGAACCAGCCGAAAATCTTGCCGATGATCGACGGTTCGGGTTGCGGCGCTGTTGTTGCGGCTGCCGGCTGCGTTTTGGGTTCGACGATGGGCGCGGGCTGTGCCGGCGTGATCCCTTTGACTGCGGCTTCCTGGCGCGGTGTCGCCGGCTCGGTTTGAGCCGAAGGCAGGTCCGCCCCGGTTTTTTCCGGCATCGCGACCATTTCATAGCTCGGCGGCGGCGCGTCGGCCTGGTTAAGATCCTCGTGTTTCAGACGCGTCACCGTGTAATTTGGCGTCTCGAGATGGATATTCGGTATTAACACGACATTGACCTTGAGCCGCGATTCGATCGAATGAAATTCGGCGCGCTTCTCATTCAGCAAATAAGTCGCAACGTCCACCGGCACCTGAGCGTGCACCGCGCCGGTGTTTTCTTTCATGGCTTCCTCCTGCAGTATGCGCAGGATATGGAGCGCGGTCGATTCAATGCCGCGGATATGGCCGGTGCCGTGGCAGCGAGGGCAGGGAATATGGTTGCCTTCAGCCAGTGCGGGACGCAGCCGCTGGCGCGACAATTCCATCAGGCCGAACCGTGAGATCTTGCCCGTCTGCACGCGCGCGCGGTCGACGTGCAGCGCATCGCGCAGGCGGTTTTCGACTTCGCGCTGGTTGCGGCCGCTTTCCATGTCGATGAAATCGATCACGATCAAGCCGCCGAGGTCGCGCAGCCGAAGCTGCCGCGCGAGCTCGTCGGCTGCTTCGAGATTAGTGCGAAACGCGGTTTCTTCGATATCGGCGCCACGCGTCGAACGAGCTGAGTTGACGTCGATCGAAACCAGTGCTTCGGTATGGTCGATCACGATCGCGCCGCCCGATGGCAGCGTCACCTGGCGTGAGAATGCAGTCTCGATCTGGTGCTCGATCTGAAAGCGCGAGAACAGCGGCACATCGTCGCGATAAAGCTTCACGCGGTTGACGTTAGCCGGCATAACGTGGCCCATGAAGGCGCGGGCCTGCTCGTAGATATCTTCGGTGTCGATCAGGATCTCGCCGATATCCTGATGAAAGTGGTCGCGAATGGCGCGGATCACGAGGCTTGATTCCTGATAAATCAGGAACGCGCCGTTTTGTCCTTTGGAGGCATTTTCAATTTCGTGCCATAGTTGCAGCAGATAATTGAGATCCCAGTTGAGCTCTTCGACGTTGCGGCCAATGCCTGCGGTGCGCGCAATGACGCTCATGCCCTGCGGCACTTCGAGTTGGTCAATGGTCTCGCGCAGCTCGGCGCGTTCCTCGCCTTCAACGCGGCGCGATACACCCCCGCCGCGCGGATTGTTCGGCATAAGCACGAGGTAGCGGCCGGCGAGACTGATGAATGTCGTGAGTGCCGCGCCTTTGGTGCCGCGTTCGTCCTTATCGACCTGGACGATCAGCTCCTGACCTTCTGCCAGTGCGTCCTGTATGCGTGCGCGGTTGGCGTCTGCACCCTGCCTGAAGTTGGCGCGGGCGACCTCCTTGAACGGGAGGAAACCGTGGCGTTCGCTGCCATAATCAATGAAGGCAGCCTCGAGACTGGGTTCGACGCGGGTGATAACACCCTTGTAGATATTGCTTTTGCGCTGCTCTTTACCCGCGGATTCGATGTCGAGGTCGAGTAATTTCTGGCCATCGACGATTGCAACGCGCAGCTCTTCGGACTGCGTCGCGTTAAACAACATGCGTTTCATTTTTTTCGTCTCCCGCGCTCAGTTTCACGGGATGAGGCAAAATCGCCGGCGGTGGTTGCACCGCGCGTTACTGCTGAATCATTCAGTCACGAAATCTGATCATATTTGCTAAAGTGACTCGCTAAACAATGACTTTCGCGGTTTGCCGTTAAAATTCGTTTTGCAGCAGCGCCAGGCTCGAGATGCGGTGCGTAGTGCAGTGGTTTGGCACCGGAACTCATTAAACGCCGGTCGCTGCTGTACAAAGCTAGCGTGTGCTGTGAGCGCGTATTTCGACTACCATCGCTACTTTTTGTGGTGAGCGACATTAACCATTTGTTTCGGCGGCTGACTATCAACATCGGAATAATCTACCGCTGTGCGACTAACCGCACTTGGATAACAGCTAAGTGGCGCTGGGCCACCCTGCCTGGCGTTCCTGCGGCGCTTGCCGCGGCGCACAGCCTTAAGCTCGGGACGCATTCGTCCTGAAGTCCGTTAGCCAGCGGATAGTATAAGCATAATGAAGGATTTGGGCAAAGATTCCGTCTCGCGTCATCGGATATCCGAGGATGCCGGTGGCCAGCGCATCGATAATTACCTGTTGAAAATACTCAAAGGAGTGCCCAAGAGCCACGTCTACCGCATCCTGCGCAGCGGCGAAGTGCGGGTCAACAGCGGTCGGGCCAAGCCCGCTTATCGGCTGCGTCCCGGCGACGAATTGCGCCTGCCGCCGGTACGAGTCGCAGCACGAGTACCGCGCGCCGCACCTCCACCGAATGCCAAACTCGAGCGCGCGATCCTCTACGAAGACGAGGACTTGCTGGTGCTCAACAAGCCGTCCGGACTCGCGGTCCACGGCGGCAGCGGCATCAGTTTCGGCGTCATCGAGCAGTTGCGCTCGCAGCGGCCGCGCGCGCGCTTTCTTGAACTCGTGCACCGCCTCGACCGCGATACCTCGGGCATACTGCTGCTCGCCAAGAAGCGCCGCGCACTGACTGCGCTGCACGCGGAACTGCGCGCCGGCCTGATTAAGAAGTATTACCTTACTTTGGTCAAAGGCAAATGGGCTAACGCGAAGCAAAGCGTGCGCCTGAATCTGCATAAATATGTACTTGCATCCGGGGAGCGCCGCGTTGCGGTCGATACGGAAGGAGAGCAATCGCACACCATATTCGAATTGCAACAGGCGTGGCGTAAATTCAGCCTGCTGCGCGCCGAGCTCAAGACCGGCCGCACGCACCAGATCCGCGTGCATCTCGCGCACCTTGGTTATCCGATTGCGGGGGACGACAAATACGGAGATTTTGGGTTGAACAAGGATTTGGTACGTGCCGGCTTGAAGCGCATGTTTCTGCATGCGAGCCGAGTCAGTTTCAAACATCCGGGGACCGCAGCCACGCTTACGCTGGAAGCACCGCTTCCGGACGAATTACAGAATTTCCTGCAGTCGCTGGACTCACTATGAACAGCAGGCGATTTCAACTACTGGTGTTCGATTGGGATGGCACCCTCATGGATTCCACCGCCGTGATTGCGGCGTCGTTGCAGGCGGCCTGCGGCGAGCTGGGCTTGCCGGTGCCCTCCGAAGAGCGCTCGCGGCACATTATCGGACTGGGGTTGAACGATGCGCTGGCGCATGTGCTGCCCGACATGGATCCCTGCGAGTATCCGCGCGTAGTCGAACGTTATGGCCATCACTTCAGGCTGCGCGAGGCCACAGCGCCCTTGTTTCCCGGAGTCGCAGAGACTTTGCATACGCTCAGGAATGCGGGACATCTGCTGGCGGTCGCAACTGGAAAAAGCCGGCGCGGATTGAACCGTGTGCTCGATAATACGGGTCTTAGCGCGTTGTTTCACGCAACGCGCTGCGGCGAGGAGTCGGCAAGTAAACCGCACCCCGGGATGCTCAACGACTTGACCGAGATGCTGGCTACCAGGCGGGAGAAAACGTTGATGATAGGCGATACCACGCACGATCTGCAGATGGCGCTCAACGCCGGGGTCGCGAGCGTTGCCGCCGCTTATGGCGCGCACCCGCGCGCGCAGCTCGCAGCATTGCGACCGATGGCATGCATGGATCGTCCGCAGGAGTTATGGCAATGGCTGATACGCAAAGCCTGATTTGCGACAGCTCGGCGCTCGCCGATGGCGGCAAGGGCATGCGTTTTACCGTTGAGCGTTACGGCACGAAGCTCACGGCATTTGCGATTCGTTACGACGGTAGGATTTATGCTTACCTGAACAGTTGCGCGCATATCCCGATCGAACTCGACTGGAACGAGGGTGAATTCTTCGACTATTCCGGGTTATACTTGGTGTGCTCAACACATGGCGCCACCTATGAGCCCGAAACCGGGCGTTGCGTCATGGGTCCGTGCAAGGGCGGGCGGTTGGTTGCCCTGCAGGTGGCGGAGCGCGATGGCAAAGTCTACTTGTTAGAAAGCGACAAGCATCATGGCTGAAATAGTTGAACATTCCGGTGAGGGCTGGGAGCGCAGAATTATCGAAAAGGTCGCGCTTGCTGCCGTCGCCGAGCAGCGCGCCGCGCGCCGCTGGGGAATACTTTTCAAGTCGCTGGTTCTGCTCTATCTGTTTGCAGTGTTGTTCGTCGGCATCGGCTGGATCAAGCGCGGTGATTTGAAGTCGACCGGCAGGCACACCGCGCTGGTTGAATTGCGCGGTGTCATTGCATCGGATGGCCTGGCCAGTGCCGATAATATGACTTCGGGGCTGCAAGCGGCGTTCAAGGACAGCAATACGCAAGGCGTGATTCTGCGCATCAACAGCCCCGGCGGCAGTCCGGTGCAGGCGGGCCACATCAACGATGAAATCAAGCGCCTGCGCGTGCAGTATCCGAACATCCCGCTGTATGCGGTGGTCGAGGATATCTGCGCCTCGGGTGGCTATTACGTCGCGGTCGCTGCCGATAAGATCTATGTCGACAAGGCCAGCATCGTCGGCTCGATCGGCGTCGTGATGGATGGCTTTGGTTTTACCGGCACGATGGAAAAGCTTGGCGTCGAGCGGCGCGCGATCACTGCAGGCGAGAACAAGAAATTTCTCGATCCTTTCTCGCCGATGAATCCGGCGCACAAGGAATACGCAGAAAAAATGCTCGCTGAAATCCACCAGCAATTCATTGCTGTGGTGCGCAGCGGACGCGGCGCGCGCCTCAAGGAAACTCCCGATACCTTCAGCGGGCTGGTATGGGTCGGCCAGAAAAGCATCGAATTGGGGTTGACCGATGGCCTGGGCAACGTCGAATCGATCGCGCGCGATGTCATAAAAGCCGAAGACGTTGTTGATTTCACGCCGCACGAAAATCTTGCCGAGCGCGTCGCTCGTAAGTTCGGAGCCGCGATGGCCGAATCATTGGTTAAACTATCGGCGGCCGGCGGATC
>DASYSI010000171.1:0-3915 GCA_036003485.1 Burkholderiales bacterium
CGTCGAGATCGAGCTCTTCGGGGTTACCCTCGCGCGCGAACTTGCGCAGCCGCCGGAGCGCAACCTTGATGTTGCGTGTGCCGAGCTCTATCGAGTCATCGAGATTCCTGAATTCACGCTGATCCCACACCTTGACCGCGCGCCGGTGGCGCGACTCGTTCTGACCGATGCGCACGCCCTCGGGGTTATAGCCGTAAGCGCCGAAAGGGCTGGTGCCAGCAGTGCCTATCCATTTGCTGCCGCCCTGGTGCCGGCCTTTCTGCGCTTCGAGCCGCTCTTTCAGCGCCTGCATCAGCTTGTCCCAACCGCCGAGCGCTTCAATCAGCCGCTTCTCTTCGTCGGTTAAATGCTTCTCGGCAAGCTTCTTCAGCCACTCCTCGGGTATCAGCGCGGATGCGCCTTCGGGCAGCTCGGTTATGCCCTTGAAATAAGCGCCAAAAACTCGGTCGAATTTGTCGTAATTCGATTCGTCCTTGATCAGGCATGTCCGCGAAAGATAGTAGAAATCATCAACGCTGCCATGGATTACCCGTTCTTTAAGCGCCTCGAGCAGCATCAAAAACTCCCTGATCGAGACCGGCAATCCACCTTGTTTGAGCTTGAGAAAGAACTCGATCAGCATGATTTAAATGTAAAAATCGTTACAGAATCTTACAATTCAGCGTGGATATTGCGCAGGGTAATCGGGTCATAATAATACAGGTCGACGCGTAACCCGTTCACACGCTGGATGCGAAATAACCATCCAGCGTACTGACAAAAAAGCGCACTTATAGAGAAGGAGAAAATCATGAGGAATAAACTTTCAGTCGTTCTAGCCGGCGGAGCATTATTGGCGGCTTTGAGCGGTACCGCCGCGGCAAATGGGCATGTCGGCTTCAGCGTGTCGGTGGGCGGCCCGGGCTACGCTTTCTCCTACGGAGCCGCGCCGGTCTATGCAGCACCGCCCGTTTACTATGCGCCCGCGCAGCCGGTTTACTACGGCGAGTATGTAGCCCCTGCCCCGGTCTACTATGGGCCCAGGTATTACGCCGCACCGGTAGTGACCTACCCACGCTACTATTACCCTCGTCACCACCGCTCGCACCGCGGCTGGTAGCGGCAGATTGATCTCGCCGGCGGCCAGACTTACGGCGCCGCCGGCGCGCGGCGCTTCGGACTACGGCTAGAACGCGAAGTTGAGCGCGTGCGGTCGTAGTCCGAAATACTGCGCCACGCTTCAAGCTTCCGCTCGAATGCCAGCGTGTACGCCGGGCTCGACGACGGCAGCACTATCGTTTCAAAACCCCACTTTGCAAATAACGGTTCCATCTTCGCCGCAGTTCTGCCGTTGAAGCATACACGGCGCAGCCTGCTGGCGACGCAGGTCACGCGCGAAAAATCGTTGTGACCCGGATCACGAATGCTCGAATCGAGACTGCCCTCGCGCCTGCAGGTGCCGATGATATCCCACAGCCCGATGCGGTAATTGAGCAGGGTGCGCAGGCGCTGCTCATATGTCATCTCCGGCAGCGGCTCGGCAATCACCGCGCCGACCAGCCGCCAGAAATGGTTCTGCGGATGGCCGTAATACTGCGCCTTGCCGAGCGAAGCCACGCTTGGAAAGCTGCCAAGAATCAACGTCCGGATGCCGGCGTCGATCACCGGCGCAAAACCTATCGCCGCTTTGGTCACGCTGAGATCAGCCGGGTTTGCGCCGCGACATGAAAACGAGTCGTTCGAACAGGTGAACGTCCTGCTCGTTCTTGAGCAGCGCGCCGTGCAGCGGCGGGATGATCTTGTGCTGTTCCTGGCTCGTCAGCGCTTCGGGTGGGATATCTTCGGCCAGCAGCAGCTTCAGCCAGTCGAGCAACTCGGAAGTCGAAGGCTTTTTCTTCAGCCCTGGAACTTCGCGGATTTCGAAAAATGATTCGAGCGCTTCCCTGAGCAAAGACTTTTTGAGCGTGGGGAAATGCACACGCACGATCTTCTCCATCGTTTCCTTGTCCGGAAAACGGATGTAGTGGAAAAAACAGCGCCGCAGAAAAGCGTCCGGCAGCTCCTTCTCGTTGTTGCTCGTGATGATCACGAGCGGCCGCTGCCGCGCCTTCACCAGTTGCTGCGTTTCGTAAACGTAAAACTCCATGCGATCGAGCTCGCGCAAGAGGTCGTTCGGAAACTCGATGTCGGCTTTATCGACTTCATCGATCAGCAGCACCGACTGGCTGTCGGCGTCGAAAGCGTTCCACAGCATGCCGCGCACGATATAGTTCTTGATGTCGTGCACTTTCGGGTCGCCCAACTGCGAATCGCGCAAACGCGACACCGCATCGTATTCATAGAGCCCGTGCTGTGCCTTGGTGGTTGACTTGATGTGCCACTCGTAGAGCGGACGTTGCAGCGCTTTCGCGACCTCGAGCGCGAGCATGGTCTTGCCGGTGCCGGGCTCGCCTTTGATCAAGAGCGGGCGCTCGAGCGTGATCGCCGCATTGACCGCCATCATCAGGTCTGGGGTGGCGACGTAGGATTCGGTGCCTTCAAAGCGCATCGGCGATTCTTTCATGGAAGGTGGGCGACGTACAGGCCCAATTATAAATCAACGAGTCTTTAACGAGCCCAACCGCAAGAAGTTCTTCGACGCTGCCGTCGCCGGACTCGCGTGCCGCCCGCCCCGATCGCTTTGTCCACGCTTCATTTAGCAAGATCTTCGCGCCGGTCGATATCGTGTAGCACGCCCGGATCGCCGCATTCGACCAGCACGAGCTCGTCCTTGTGCGCGGCGATGATTTCGCGCGCGCCGGCGTCGCCGTCGAGCGCGAGCAACTGCGCGCCAAATCGCCTGCCCAAGCCGACCGGATGGCCGCGCTGCCCTGCGTACGCGGGCGCGACAAGCTCTCTTCCGGCCTCAAGCTCGCGCGCGATTGCGGCTATCGTCGCGCTTTTGATCAGCGGCATATCGGCAAGCGCGATGATCCAGCCCTGCGCGCCGCGTGCCGCGGCGACGCCATGCGCAAGGCTTATCCCCATGCCGCGCGCCGCCTCGCGGCAGACAGTCACGTAGCAGCCTTCCTGTTCGAGCATATCGGCAAGCGGGAAATCTCCGGGCTTTACCACCGCAATCACTTCGAGCCCGGCAGATATCAGATTACGCGCCGCGTGCGCGCCGATCGCTACCCCATCGGGCAGGGGATGCAGCAGCTTGTCACCGCCGAAACGCGAGCCCGAGCCGGCCGCGAGCAGAATAGCGCTGACATTCAAAGGGAGATTCGTCCTCAACGTTGGCGTGGAAGCCATTATAATTAACCTTGCGTGAATTCGAACCGGCATCGCCAACGCCGTTTACTCGCCGAAACCAACACATATAGAAAAATAGCCATGCCAAAACTTGCCGCCAATCTGTCATTCATGTTTAACGAGGTCGATTTTCTCGACCGCTTTGCCGCCGCCGCCAAAGCCGGATTCAAAGGCGTCGAATACATGTCCCCGTATGAATACGACAAGGACGTTCTCGTGCAGAAACTCGCTGAAAACAATCTCACGCAGGTGCTGCACAACCTGCCCGCCGGCAACTGGGGCGCAGGCGAACGCGGCATCGGCTGCCACTCCGACCGCACCGCTGAGTTCGAGGACGGCGTCGACAAGGCGATCGATTACGCGACTGCGCTCGGCTGCCGGCAGATCAACTGCCTCGCAGGTATCCGGCAGTCAGGGCGCGACCCGAACGACGCGCGCGAGATGTTCATCCGCAACCTTCAGTTTGCGGCACCGCGTCTGCAGGCAGCAGGGATCAAGCTTCTGATCGAAGCGGTCAACACGCGCGACATCCCGGGCTTTTTTCTGACGAATACTTCACAAGCCGTCGATATCATCAAGGCAGTCGGCTCGGACAACCTGTTCGTGCAGTACGACATTTACCACATGCAGATCATGGAAGGC
>DASYSI010000172.1:0-1541 GCA_036003485.1 Burkholderiales bacterium
CGCGAAATGAGGACTCGAGCAGTCTTTCCTTAATTCACTTTGATATTCGCTTCTCGTACGATCGCGCCGAAGCGCTCGCGTTCGCGCGTGTTGCGCGCCGCAAATGCCTCGGGCGACATCGGCGGGATGGGTTCAGCTGCCATGGTCAAGAGCAGCGCGCGCGTTTCCGGATTTTGCATGATGCGGCCGATATCGCGGTTCAACCGCGCGATGATCTCGCGCGGCGTTCCGGCCGGCGCGTATACGCCGGACATCCACGTGATCTCCATGTTCGTTCCCGCCTCGGCCATGGTCGGAATGTCGGGAAAAAACGGCGAGCGCGTGGCGTCCGGCACCGCGAGCGCACGCAGTTTCTCACTTTTTATGTAGGGGATCGCGGCGCCGAGGTCGAAGGTGAAATCGACCTGGCCGCCAAGCAAATCGACGAGCACCTGCTGCGAGCCTTTGTAGGCGACGTGAACGACCTTGAAGTTCGCCGCACGCATCATCATTTCCGTGGCGATGTGCTGCAAAGTGCCGTGCCCCGCGGAGCCGTAGTTGAGCTTGCCGGGATTTGCGCGCGCATAGGCGACAAATTCCGCGAGCGTCCTCACCGGTAAACCCGGCCGCACGATAAAGAACAGGGTGGCCTTGGCGGTGGGTGCGACTGAAGCGAGGTCCTTGCCTACGTCGACGCTCATCTTGAAGAGGTGCGGGCTGACGAGGATCGCGGCGTCGGACGCGTGAAGCAGCGTGTAGCCGTCAGGGGCCGCTTTCGCTGCGACCTCGAGGCCGATGTTGCCGCCCGCGCCGACGCGGTTATCCACCACGACCTGCTGGCCGAGCGTCTCGCTCAGCTTCGATGCCATTGAACGCGCCGTCACATCGGTAGAGCCACCGGCCGCGGCATTGACGATCATTCGAATGGGTTTAACAGGCCACGCTTGTGCCAAGGCGGGCGGTGCGAACGCCAATACGAACGCTGCGGCGCTCAGGCAACGAATGAGCAGATGCATGGCTCCTCGTGCATGACAGTGATAACCCCTGTGCAATGTAACCTTGTATTTAGTGTGCGTCATTCGAGTGAAACTGGCAATCCGCGCTATCATCCGACACGCGCCAAAGTCGACGCCTGATCTCGGGAGACATGATGTCACGCATGGGTCTTATCGATGCCCGCCGCTCGCTTCTCGCGATTTTTCTGTTGGGCGCAGCAGCGCCGGTTTCGGTTGTGGCGCAGGAGTACCCAAGCAAACCGATCCGGTGGATCATTCCTTATCCGACGGGAGGGACGTCGGATTTTCTGGCGCGGCTCATAGGGCAGAAGCTCACGGAAGCCTGGAAACAGTCCGTCCTTATCGACAACCGTTCGGGCGCAAATGGCAACATCGGAACGGAGCTCGCGGCCAAAGCTCCGCCCGACGGCTACACGTTATTGCTCGTAGCCAGCACGTTTACGATGAATCCGGCCGTCTATCCCAATCTGGCGTTCGACACCGAAAAGGATTTCGCGCCGGTGACAACTATCCTCTGGCAGCCCTATCTGCTGTCGGTACATCCGT
>DASYSI010000173.1:0-10000 GCA_036003485.1 Burkholderiales bacterium
CAAGCCCGCACGCCACCATCAGCGATGGCGCATCGCTGGTCAGCAATTTGGGCCTGATCTTCGACGAAAGAGCCATATTGGCGAATGGATTCGCGATTATGGTATTGACCGAAGCGCGCTTTGCCACCACTTCATCGATGCCGGGAATCGCCGCGCAGCCGCCACCGAGCAGAATATGGTTCACCTGATTGAACTGGGTGGACGTGAAGAAAAACTGCAATGCACGCGCAACTTCGAGACCAAGCGTATCGAGAAACGGGGCCAGCACGTCGGTTTCGTAATTGTCGGGGAGGCCGCCCGCACGTTTTGCGGCTTCAGCTTCCTCGGGCGACATGCCGAACAGGCGCTGGATTTCCTGCGTCAGCTGGTTGCCGCCGAATGGCTGCTCGCGCATATAGATCGATTGGCCATTGCGCAGCACGTTAAGATTCATCATCGCGGTGCCGACGTCGACAATCGCGATATTCTGGTCTTTGCCGTTTTCGGGCAGTTGACGCTGGATTAACTCGAATGCGGTCTGCGTGGCAAAGGAATCGACATCCATTACGACCGCCTTGAGTCCGGCGGCCTCGGCGGCGGCGACGCGGTCCTCAATCTTGTCCTTGCGCGAAGCGGCGATCAACACTTCGACATCATCGGGGCTATTGGGTGCAGGTCCGATGACCTGGAAGTCAAGATTGACTTCATCCAGCGCAAACGGGATGTATTGGTTAGCCTCGGTTTCGACCTGCAACTCGAGCTCATTGTCCTGCTGGCCGGCGGGAACAACGATTTTTTTGGTGATTACGGCCGCGGACGGCAGCGCCAGCGCGAGATTTTTGATGTTGGTGCCCATGCGCTTCCAACCGCGTTTCAGGCAGTCACTGACGGCATCGAGATTCATGATATTGCCGTCAACGACCGAGTCGCGCGGCAGAGGCTCGATGGCGTAGCGTTCCACGCGGTGGAGATTCTTACCGGCCTCCGAGATCTCGACCATTTTCACCGATGACGAGCTGATATCGCAGCCGATCAGGGCCGGCGGTCTCGACTTGAAAAGCCGTTCGATACCTTCGAGGTTAAAGTTCAAATTTCCCTTAAACATGGGCTGGTTAGGATCGGTTTATATAATTTACATTAAATGCTAGCAACAACTCTACACTGTGTAAAGTATTTCCGCTTAATTCCTTTTGGCCTCGACCGCGTTTATAATAGCGATTTGCAATATAGCCTAATTATTAAGCATGTGGCTTCCTCTGGCGTGTATCCTCGCTTAAGTCGCGATTTTAAGCTGTTGTTTTTTTACAACAATCGCCTTGGCACTTAATCCATCGATTATTTCGCGCTGGTGGGCATTGCCGCTGATCCTGGTGGTGTCCACCGCGATGGCTGCTGTATTAGTCTTTGTTTTTGCAGCAGTAATTGTTTATCCCACGCTGCCGACCTTGGACAAATTAACCGATTATCGGCCGAAGGTGCCGTTGCGCGTGTACAGCGCCGAGGGTCAACTGATCGGTGAGTTCGGCGAAGAGCGGCGCGCGGTCGTCACGATCGGCGCCGTGCCCAAGGCGATGCGCGATGCGATTCTCGCCGCCGAGGACGAGCGTTTTTACCAGCACGGGGGTGTCGATTATGTCGGCGTCATTCGCGCCGCGATGTCAAATTTTGTCTACGGCGGCGCACGCCAGGGAGCCAGCACCATCACTATGCAGGTCGCACGCAATTTTTTTCTGTCCAAGGAAAAAACGCTGACACGCAAATTCAATGAGATGCTGCTCGCATTCAAAATCGAGCATAGTCTGACCAAGGACCAGATCCTCGAGCTCTACGTCAATCAGATCTATCTAGGCCAGCGCGCCTATGGGTTCGCTGCTGCCGCGCAAATCTACTTCGGCAAAACGCTCGATCAGTTAAACGTCGCCGAAATGGCGATGCTCGCCGGATTGCCGAAGGCACCCTCCAGCTTCAATCCGGTCGTCAATCCCAAGCGCGCCAAATTGCGCCAGCAATACGTGCTGCGGCGCATGCGCGAGCTCAATTTCATCGACGACGAACAGTGGCAGAGTGCCGACAGGCAACCGCTGGCGGTCAAAAGATATTTCAATGATTTCGCCGTAAAAGCCGATCATTTTGCCGAGATGGTGCGACAGGTGGTTTACGACCGTTTCCAGGAGGACGCCTACACGCGCGGATTCAAGGTTTATACGACTTTATCGGCGGCGGATCAGGAAGCCGCCTACGGCGCGGTGCGCAAAGGCGTCCTTGAGTATGACCGGCGCCACGGCTATCGCGGCGCCGAAAGCTACGCCGAGCTTGGGGCACAGTCAACCGAAGAGGATTTCGAAGACGCGTTGCAGGACGAATTCGAAAGCGACGACATATATCCTGCGCTGGTGCTCGACGCCGGAGTGAAAGCGGTTAAGGTCTATCGCAAAGGCGGCGAGACGATCGAATTGAGCGGCGATGCGCTGAAGTTCGCGCAACGCATGCTCGGGGACAAAGCGCCTGCGAATCAGCGCTTGCGGCGCGGCGCTCTAATTCGGGTACAGAAGGACGAGAAAGGACATTGGCAAATTTCGCAGCTGCCCCAGGTCGAGGCAGCGCTGGTATCGATAGATCCCGCCGATGGCGCGATGCGCTCGTTGGTAGGCAGCTTTGATTTCAACCGCAACAAATATAACCACGTCACGCAGGCACTGCGCCAGCCCGGATCGAGCTTTAAACCGTTTATCTATTCGGCGGCACTCGAGAAGGGCTTCACGCCGGCAACCATCATCAACGACGCGCCGTTGGTGTTCGACGCGAGTAAGACCGGCTCCGAGCCGTGGGAGCCGCATAACTTCGACGGCAAATTCGACGGGCCGATGCGTATGCGTACCGCGCTTGTCAAATCAAAAAATCTTGTGTCGGTGCGAATACTGCAGGCCATCACGCCGCAGTACGCGCAGGATTACATTACGCGTTTCGGATTCGACCCTAAATATCATCCGCCGTATCTCACCATGGCGCTCGGTGCGGGCAACGTGACGCCATGGCAGATGGTCGGCGCATTTGCGGTTTTCGCGAACGGCGGTTTTCGCGTCAACCCGTACTTCATCACGCGCATCGAAGATGCGAAGGGCAACACAGTTGCGCAGACGCGTCCTGAACGTGCCGGTGCAAACGCCGAGCGCGTCATCGATGCACGCAATGCATTCATCATGACGAGCTTATTGCAGGACGTCGTGCGCATGGGAACCGGGGCGCGTGCAATGCAACTCGGGCGCAATGACCTCGCGGGCAAAACCGGAACCACGAACGACTTCGTCGACGCCTGGTTCTGCGGTTTCGGCACCGGTTTGGTGGCTGTGGCGTGGATCGGCTTCGACAATCCGCATACGCTGGGTCGTAACGAGACCGGCGCGCAGGCAGCCTTGCCCATGTGGATGGGCTATATGGGAAAAGCGATGAAAGGCGTCGAAGAGCAGCCACGCAGCGTGCCCGAAGGCATAGTGCAGGCGCGAATCAATCCTGAAACCGGTCTGCGCGACCCGGAAGGCAAAGTCGAATATTTTTATCAGGAATTTCTCCCCGCTGAGCGCGAGCGCGAAAGCGAATCAGCGCCGACGCTCGCTGCGCCGGGTGTCCCCAAGCCACCGGAAGAGGTCAAAGGACAGCTGTTCTGAACCTATGCCACGCAGCCAAACCCGCAATGACACGCGCGAGCGCCTCGCACATCTGGCGGCGCGCCTGATGGCTGAAGACGGCATCGAAGATTACGCGCTCGCCAAGCGTAAAGCGGCACATCAGGCAGGCCTATCAGATACGCGCCAGTTGCCGAATAACGATGAAATCGATTCCGCCCTGCGGCTTTATCGCGAACTGTACCAGCAGGATCATCCGGCCCAATTGCGCGAATTGCGTCAACTCGCGCTGGAAGTGATGGACGAATTCGCGCGTTTCAATCCGTATTTGACCGGTGCGGTGCTCCGCGGCAGCGCCGGTAAATATGCCGGCATTCATCTCCAGCTGTTCACCGACAACGCCAAAAGCGTCGAACATTACCTGCTCCACCGCAACATCGATTTCCGCTGCGGCGATGCGCACCTTTATGCAGGCGACATGCCTCTGGCAGCGCCCATTTTTTCATTCGATCGCGTCGGCGTGGAGATTCATCTTACCGTGCTATCGCTGCGCGAATTACGTTCCCAGCTCAAGGCAAGCGCGCAGGGCAAACCGATCGAGCGCGTCAAACGCGAGGCGGTACAGGCACTGATCGTTGCAGAATGAATTATTTGTTATGTTTGAGCCAGGTCGCGGCAGAGACGGCGAAGTACGTGAGTATCGCGTCAGCGCCGGCGCGCTTAAAAGCAGTCAACACTTCGAGCACGCACTGGCGCTCATCGAGCCAGCCGTTTTTTATCGCCGCCATCAGCATTGAATACTCGCCGCTGACCTGATAGACGCAGGTCGGCGCCTTGAATTCATCTTTGACGCGACGAATGATGTCGAGATAGGGCAGGCCCGGTTTCACCATCACCATGTCTGCGCCTTCGGCGAGATCGAGACCGACTTCCCATAATGCCTCGTTGGTGTTGGCGGGATCCATCTGGTAATTGAACTTGTTGCCGTGACGCAGTCGTGCGGAGGAACCCACTGCGTCACGAAACGGACCATAGAAGCCCGACGCATATTTTGCCGCGTAGGCAAGAATTCGCGTATGAATATGGCCTTTGGCATCGAGCGCGGTTCGAATCGCGCCGATGCGTCCGTCCATCATGTCCGACGGCGCAACGATATCGACCCCCGCCGCGGCATTGACCAGGGCCTGGCGCTGCAACCCGGCGATGGTTTCATCGTTCAGCACATTTCCCGCCGCGTCGAGCAGGCCGTCATGACCGTGGGTCGTGTAAGGATCGAGTGCGACATCTGTGATCACGCCTAATTCGGGAAACCGTTTTTTCAGCGCAGCGACGGTGCGCGGCACCAAGCCCTTCGAATTAGTTGCTTCGCGGCCGTCCGCCGTTTTGAGGTTAGCTTCGATGGCTGGAAAAATAGCGAGCACCGGAATACCGAGTTTTACGCAATGCTCGGCATGCGGCAGCAGTGCATCGATGGTGTAGCGCAAGATTCCCGGCATCGATGCGATGCGCTCGGAGCGGCGTTTGCCATCGATCACAAACACCGGATAGATCAGATCATCGGTCGTTACGCGATGTTCGCGTACCAGACGGCGCGAGAACTCGTCGCGGCGATTACGTCGCATTCGACGCTGCGGAAAATGACCAAGAATATCCATGGAATCTGAGCAAGTAATTGAAACGTTTAAATTAGTTTTTTGTGCCGTAGCGGGAACTCGTTGCTATTAGCAGGGTCTTATCATTTAGACGATGTCTAATCGTCTCCCGCTTCTCCTCCCTGAGCGGGCGTCCTAATCTTTATTAGGGCTTGACCCCCGGTTTTACTCCCCTTTAACCGGGGGTTTTTTATTTCTGCCGTCGGCCAACCAGTGCTGGACCTTGGCGGCTGCTTCCACGAGACCAATTTTACGCGTGCTCGAAAAAAGCTGCACGCTGCTGTTGGCGTAAACACTTTGCAGCACCGCACTGACGTTGCGCAGAGTGGCGCCCGCCTGGCTATGACTGAGTTTATCGGATTTGCTCAGCAGCACATGCACTGGCGTTCCGGTCGGTTCGAGCCACTTAAACAGCTGCCGGTCAAGCTCGGTAAGTGGTCGGCGCGCATCCATGATCAGCACTACGCCGCGCAGGCATGTGCGCGTTTGTACATAACCGCCGATAAGTACATTCCAATGTGCGCGCGCAGCCGCGGGCACCGCGGCGTAACCATAGCCCGGCAAATCGACCAAATAACGATTTTCACCGACGCGGAAGAAATTGATGTGCTGCGTGCGCCCTGGCGTCTTGCTGACGAAAGCCATGCGCTTGCGCTGCGCGAGCGCGTTGATCGCGCTCGATTTGCCGGCATTGGAACGACCGACAAACGCGACCTCGGCGCCGCGCGCCGGAGGCAATGCACGCGTGTCGGCTACCGTGGTGACGAATTCGATGTTGCGCAGTGTAGTCATGTCTGCTGCGGTCTAGCCGGTGAAGTGCGAATTCGATAGAATACGGCGTTTTATTCGGGTTGCAACGTTGCAGGGAGAAATGCATGCGATTTATTACGGCGCTATTGGTCGTCATCTGCGCCGCGTATGTGCCGCTTGGCCAGGCCGCCGAGCAGGCAGCCAAAGCCGATCCGGCACAAGCGCAGCAGATTGTGACCAACGTGTGTGCAGCCTGCCACGCGGCTGACGGTAACAGCGTGAGTCCGGTGAATCCGGTGCTCGCCGGGCAGCACGCCGACTATACCGCCAAGCAACTCGCCAACTTTAAATCGGGCGAACGCAAGAATCCGATCATGGTCGGCATGGCAGCAACGCTATCGCCCCAAGACATGAATAATATCGGTGCCTATTTTGAGGCGCAAAAACCCAAGACACGTGCGGCCAGAAATCCCGATTTGGTGAAGCTTGGACAACAAATTTACCGTGGCGGCATTGCGGCCAAAGGTATCGCCGCGTGCGCTTCGTGCCACGGTCCGAATGGTGCCGGCATCCCGGCGCAGTTTGCGCGGGTCGCAGCCCAATACTCCGAATATAGCGCCGCGCAATTGCAGGCTTTCCGCACCGGGGAACGCGCCAATGACCCGGGCAAAATGATGCGCACGATCGCCGCGCGCTTGTCCGACCAGGAAATCAAGTCGGTGTCGGAATACATGGCGGGACTGCGCTGACGGCAGCGTTCGTGCCGGGCGATAGCTCCCGGACTTTCGTGGTCGCGTGCAGCCGCTTCAGATTGCGGACTTGAAATAGCGGCGCGCGGCGGCAAGGGTGGTTTCGATTTCGTCGCGGCCATGCGCGGCGGATACAAATCCTGCTTCGAACGCCGAAGGTGCAAAGTAAATCCCGTGTTCGAGCATCGCGTGAAAAAACCGCTTGAATGCCTGCGCATCGCTTTGCATGACTTCGGCGTAGCTTTGCGGCGGCATCGCACGAAAGTAAATTCCGAACATGCCGCCGACGGACTGGGCCGAAAACGCCACTCCGCTCGCGCGCGCAGCGGCTGTCAGGCCCTCGGTCAGCGCGCGCGTGGTTGCGGCAAGCTCGTCGAAAAAGCTTGGGGCCTCTATTAGCTTTAGCGTTGCCAGGCCTGCTGCGACAGCGACTGGATTCCCAGACAACGTACCCGCCTGATACACCGGACCGAGCGGTGCGATCGCTTGCATGACATCGCGCCTGCCGCCAAACGCGCCGAGCGGCATGCCGCCGCCGATGACTTTGCCTAGCGTCACCAGATCGGCGGTAATGCCGAACAAACCCTGCGCGCCGGATGGGCCGACACGGAAGCCCGTCATCACTTCATCAAATATCAGCAGTGCGCCATGGCGCGTGCACAATGCGCGCAGCGCCACGAGAAACTCGCGGCTTGCAGCAACCAGATTCATATTGCCGGCGACCGGTTCGACGATTATGCATGCGATCGAATCACCGTCGCGCGCGAGCACCGCCTCCAGCATCTCGACATTATTGTATTCGAGCACCCGCGTGTGCGCCGCGGTCTCGGCGGGTACGCCCGCCGAGCTCGGATTGCCTAACGTGAGCGCGCCCGACCCGGCTTTTACCAAGAGCGCGTCGGCGTGGCCGTGGTAGCAGCCCTCGAATTTGATGATTGAAGAGCGGCCGGTAAATCCGCGCGCGAGCCGGATCGCGCTCATGGTTGCTTCGGTTCCCGAATTGACCAGGCGCACTTGCTCCAGTCCGGGTACGCGTTTGCACAAGAGTTCGGCGAGCTCGACCTCCGCGGCGGTCGGTGCGCCGAAACTCAGTCCTTGCGCGGCTGCCGCCTGCACCGCCTGCACGACGACGGGATGCGCGTGACCCAGGATTAACGGACCCCACGAGCCGACATAATCGATGTACTCCGCGTCGTCGGCATCCCACACGCGCGCGCCTCGACCGCGCGCAAAGAAACGCGGCGTGCCGCCGACGGCGCGAAACGCGCGCACTGGCGAATTGACTCCGCCCGGAATTACGCACTGGGCCGCGGCGAACAACTCTTCATTGCGCGAGGTCATGTGCGGCATTCACCGGAAACAACTCACAGAACCTGCGCGCCGCAAATTCGACATCCGGCGCGGCGAATAAGGCCGCTATAACCGCAATCGCATCGGCGCCGGCACCAATCAGTGCGTTCGCGTTGTCGGGTGTAATGCCGCCGATGGCGACCAGCGGCAACTCAATTCGTTGCCGGGCTTGTTGTAACAGTGCCAGCGACGCGTGCACTGCGCCGGGTTTGACCGACGATGCAAAGAAACTGCCAAACGCGACATAATCAGCGCCCTGCGTCTGCGCAAGGAGCGCGCGATCGAGATCGTTATAGCATGAGACTCCGATCATTTTTTCGCCACCGATTCGAGCGCGCGCTGCATCGACCGCAGCATCATCGGCACCGACGTGCACGCCATCGGCATCGAGCGCGCATGCAAGCTCGACATCATCGTTGATAATGAGTGGCACGCTGCGCCGCCGGCAGAGTTGAAGCAGGGCACTCGCCTGTTCGTGCCGCAAATCTGCGTCAGCACTTTTGTTGCGGTATTGCACTAGCCGCGCGCCTCCGGCCAGTGCGGATTGCGTCCTGGCGAGCATGAGCGCAGTGTCGGCGAGGTCCGGCGTTACGGCATATAAGCCGGCCACACGGCTCCGATCCAGTCTTTCACGTAAGCGCAGTCTCGCTCGATTCATCGCTTATCCCTGCTGGACCTCTGCGTGATTCTCAGGAGCTCGCCGCTGCCAGCATTTATTCGCCGGGTTCACCCGCAGATTCATCTTCGCGCGCCCAGAACAGGCGGTCGGGAATGTGCTGGCCCATGCCGGGGCGAAACGCTGCCTTCAATGTCTGCCATGTATATTCCTGCGCATCTTTAACCGCATCGCTGATGCTGAGCCCGTTGGCTATAGTGGCTGCGATCGCCGATGCCAGCGTGCAGCCCGAACCGTGATAGCTTCCGGGCAGACGTTCCCAGCTGTCGCTGCGTACAACGCCGTCCTGTCCATACAATGTGTTAATCACTTGCGGCGTGTTCTCATGGGTGCCGGTGATCAGCACGTATTCGCAGCCCATCGCAAGCAGCCGCCGTGCGCATTCGGCAAGGTCGATGTCGTCCTCGCCATCTTCCTGCGCGAGGCGCCGCGCCTCGATGCTGTTGGGCGTAATGATGGTAGTCTGCGGCACCAGCAGCTCGCGCAATGCCGAGATCATTTCATCGGTCGCGAGCTCATCACCGCGGCCGGAGGCAAACACCGGATCGAGAACGAGCGGAATTTCCGGGTAATCGGAAACGACCTCGGCGATGGCGGCGATGTTTTCGATGCTGCCCACAAAGCCGATCTTGAACGCCGCGACCGGCATATCTTCGAGCACGCAGCGCGCTTGGTCGGCGACCCATTCGGCTTCGAGCGCCATGACTTCCTCAACACCCATGGTGTCCTGAATCGTCGCCGCAGTCACTACCGACAACGGGTGACAGCCCATGCTCGCGAGCGTCATCACATCAGCCTGCAAGCCGGCACCGCCGCTTGGATCGGTAGCCGCGAAAGCGAGCACGATCGGCGGCAATGGCGACGACGCTGACGGGGAATCCATATCGCGCAGGGGAATATTGGTTAAAGGCGGGGTGAATCGTTAAAATGATATTTTAGCTTACTTTGCAAATCATCATGACAACTACGGACGTCAACTCATATCAAACGTACATGTGCCTGATCTGCGGTTTCATCTATGACGAAGCCGCCGGCTTGCCCGACGAGGGCATTGCGCCCGGCACACGGTGGGAGGATGTGCCGATGAACTGGACGTGCCCCGAATGCGGTGCGCGCAAGGAGGATTTCGAGATGGTGCAGATATGAGAATCATGCATACGATGCTGCGCGTCGGCGACTTGGAGCGCGCACTCGCTTTTTACACCGAAGTGCTTGGCATGA
>DASYSI010000174.1:0-2290 GCA_036003485.1 Burkholderiales bacterium
GAAGGCGGACTGAGGCAATGCGCGTTGAGATTGGCGCGCTCGAAACCATCGGCAGTCTGTTGACTGCTGAGAGTGGAAAGATTAGGTTTCGGGAATGAGCGCATTTTCCGATTATTGGAAATGATATGGATCAAGCGCAAAAAAGTATTTCAGCAGTGGAGAACCGGCAATCGCTGACGGAACAACTCGCCCATTATTGGAGCGGTGCCCGCTACGAGGACTTGCCCGACGCTGTGGTCGCCATGGCAAAAAGCGTGCTCCTCGATACGCTTTCGGTTGCGGTACGAGGCGCCGATAGCGAGGTAGCGGTCGCAACGCGCACAGGGATTGCCAGCGCGCTCGAGTGCAGCAGTGGTTCGGCGTCGATTTGGGGCACCCGCTCGTCGCTGCCCCCGAGTGCCGCGGCCCTCGTCAATGGGACTTCGTCGCACGCATACGAGTTCGATGATTTCGGCGGTTGCGGCCATTCAGGCGCCGTTGTCGTGCCGGCCGTCTGTGCAATGGCGGAGAGGACCCAGGCCGATGGACGCAGCGTGCTGGTCGCGCTCGTTGCGGGTTATGACGTCGCGGCCCGCGTGACCCAGGGCGCGGGAGGCTACCGGGCGCACAACGATTTGGGTTGGCATTCCACCGGTACCTGCGGAACCTTCGGCGCGGCTGCGGGAGCGGCCCGCATCATGGGTCTCGACGCGGCCCGCTTCGCTTCTGCTTTAGGCGTCGCCGGCTCTTTTGCGGGCGGCCTATGGGCTTTTCTCGTCGACGGTGCAATGACCAAGCGCTTCCATCCAGGGCGCGCGGCCGAGAACGGTGTGAGCTCGGCACTGCTCGCGGAAGCGGGACTCGTCGGACCGCGTTTTATTCTCGAGGCGGAGTGGGGCGGTTTTTTCGGCACCTACGCGGCTGCGGTTGCGACGCCCGACGCGACGGTCGATGCGCTGGGGCGCGAATTCCGCATTCTTGAGTCCGGCCAGAAACCGTTTGCATGTTGTCGCGGCCTGCACAGCTCGGTTGAAGCGCTGCTTGAACTCTTGCAGGAACACAAGTTCGGCGCAGACGATATCGAACGGATAATTGTGCATGGCGCCGACCGTCACGTGCGGCAGTTCGCCAAGCGCGAAGTGCTGACGCTGCTCGACGCACAGTTCAGCATGCCCTATTCACTCGCCATAGTTGCCGTGACGGGTCGCGCCGGATTGGATGAATTTCATCCGCCGCGCGCGCATGATGCGCGCGTGCGCGCGTTGATGGATCGCGTCGAGATCGTGCCCGATCGCAAACTCGGTCCGTACGATCAGCCGGACGTCGAGGTGCGCGGGCGCAAGGGCCAGGTGTGGTCGCGGCATGTAGCGGTGGCGAGAGGCGCCCC
The DNA here is from genome assembly GCA_036003485.1 of Burkholderiales bacterium. Lineage (GTDB taxonomy): Bacteria > Pseudomonadota > Gammaproteobacteria > Burkholderiales > SG8-41 > PALSA-1004. The sequence goes on from DASYSI010000174.1 coordinate 1,367, forward strand.
GGAGCGCCCGCTCGACGGCGAATATCTCCTGCGCAAGGACGAGGCGGTTGCCGTGCCGGTGATCGGGCAGCGGCAGTTCGATGCCTTGCACCAAGGCGTAATGTCGCTCGAGACGTGTTCCGACTTCCGGCAGATCACTGCGCTGCTGCAGCCGGCCTGACCGGAGGTCGCAGGCAGGATTAATGCAGAACGCGCTGCTTACGATAGCTGTTGGCCGCAAAGCGTAGCGCGACGAAACGTACCGGCGATGCCGTGGGCAATGACGCTGGCATGCGGTCGGTCAAGCCAATATCCAATACATCCAGAATATCAAGAGGAGAATCTACGTCATGCTGAAGCAGAAATCGTCCGACTACCGCGGCTATCGCAACGCCGGCATCCGCCTGCGCGAGGAAATGCTGCCGCAGCTCGGCAAGATCTATGGCGGCCACATGCAGGCGTTTCTCCCTGCGGTCCACGCTTTCGATAAGGCGCATACAGTGATGCTCGTCGAAGAAGGATTGCTAGCGCTTCCGGCCGGCGTCGCCACTTTGCGCGGACTGCGGCAGATGGAAGCCGAAGGTGTCGCGGAGTCGCGCCGGCGCGCCGGCGGCGGACTGCACTCCGGCGAGCAGTACCTGATCCGCCTGCTCGGCGAGGACATTGGCGGCCGCTTTCATCTGGCGCGCAGTTCGGGTGACCTCAGCACGATAGGGATCAACACCCTGCAGCGCGATAAACTGCTCGCGCTGATGCGCGCGGTGAACCGCCTGCGTCGCGTATTGGTCGAGCTGGCTCGCAGCCACACGGATACGATCCTGCCGGGCTACAGCTTCGGCCAGCACGCCCATCCGATGACGCTTGCCCATTCATGGCTCTCGTGGGTGGCGACGCTGGCACGCGACTTCGACCGCCTTCACGGCGCCTATCGCCGCGTCAATGTCA
>DASYSI010000175.1:0-1775 GCA_036003485.1 Burkholderiales bacterium
GTGAATCCGCGAACGCGACGGCTTTGCCCCAGATCAAGCCAAGCCGTCCCGCTTCGAGATCTTCGCTGATCGGACCATAACCGAGTATGTCGATCGCAGGCAGCGTGAGCGACATCATCTGCTCGCCTTCGTCGACGAGGCTGTCGAAGTGCCGCCGCAGCGTTTCGCGATCGAGGTTCGTGCGAATGATGCTCTGCACCGGATAAACCTGCGGGCTGTTCCAGTAGGTATCGAAGATGCCGGCGAGCTGAGGCACAACGGCGCCCACGATGAACGCGTCCATGTCCACAAAGTTGTCCGAGGCGCTGCGCATGAAATACTCGTCGGCGATGTTGCGTCCGCCGGCGACCACAATCGCGCCATCTGCGATAAAGAGCTTGTTGTGCATGCGGCGGTTGAGACGTCCGAAGTCGGCAAGCGATGCGGTGTACTTGCCGAGCAGACTTCCCCGGCCGCAGCAGAACGGATTGAAAAGACGCACTTCGACGTTCGGAAATGCGGCGAGCCCGATGAAGAGCTCATCACCCCCAGTCGTATAGAGGTCATCGACCAGCAGCCGCACGCGTACGCCGCGCAACGCGGCATCGCGCACATTGCGCAGCAGCAAATGCCCGGTCTTGTCGTTGTGGATGTGATAGTACTGAAGATCCAGCGAGTGCCGCGCCCTGCGCGCGAGCTCGATCCGCGCGTCGAGCGAGTAGAAACCATGGGGCATCAGCCGGAAACCCGAGAGATCGGGCGCCGGAATGGAAGCCTGCGCAATTTGCACGAGCGCACTGTCAGGAGAAGGCTTTAGCGCCGACGAAGGGGGACGCTCGACCTCACGCGGGAGCGTGCCGCAGCCCGCCAGTCCGAGCGCCGCCAGCAGCGCAAGCGCGTTAAGCGGAGATAGAATGAACGCGGGAATCCTGAAGGAGATCGCCATGAGACGAAGCCTCGTTTGTGCGTTATTGTCGTTGTGCCTGTCGTGGTCCGCCAACGCCGCCCTCGATATCGGCGACGCCGCTCCGGACTTCACGACGCCTGCGGCGCTCGGCGGAAAAGTCTACCAGTTTTCGCTTGCGGACTCGCTGAAGAAAGGGCCCGTGGTGCTCTATTTTTTCCCCGCCGCTTTTTCGGAGGGCTGTTCGATCGAAGCCCACGAATTCGCGGAAGCCAGCGCTCAGTTCGCCGCGCTCGGCGCATCGGTAGTCGGCATATCCGCCGATGACATCGACACGCTTTCCAAATTCTCGGTGCAGGCGTGCCAAAGCAAGTTCCCGGTCGCTTCGGATACGACGCAGGCGGTCATGAAATCCTTCGATGCCGTCATGCACACGCGGCCGGAATACGCCAACCGCATTTCCTACGTGATTGCGCCCGACGGCGTGATCGTTTACCACTACATGAGCCTGAATCCCACCCGGCACGTTGAACGGATGCTCGCGGCGCTACGCAGCTGGTCGGACAAAAAGGAAAAGAAATAACGCGCGGCCGCGCGCTACGCGGTTAAATCTCTATTCACTTCATTCAGTGGCGAACGCACGCATTTTTCACGATGAGCGCAGGACCTTTCCCGGCAAACACCCGGTGTGCCGTCCATCCTGATACAGAACCTGGCCGTTGACGATGACGTGCGAGATCCCTTCCGCCCTGCAATAAAGGCGCGTGCCGCCCGCGGGCAGATCTTTTACCGGCGCGGGACGCAGCGGTGAATTCACCCGCGCTGCGTCAAAAATTACGATGTCGGCCGCTGCGCCGGTGCGCAGGCGACCGCGGTCCTTGAAACCGAAAAA
>DASYSI010000176.1:0-5021 GCA_036003485.1 Burkholderiales bacterium
GACCTTGCCCGGCATGCCGCGCAACTCGCCCTCGACGCCGATCAGAAATCCGGGGACATCGACCAGGAACACGATTGGAATATTGAACGAATCGCACAGCACCATGAAACTGATGATCTTCTGGCACGCGTCGGCGTCGAGCGCGCCGCCCTTGAACAGCGGATTGCTCGCGATAAACCCTACACTCCGGCCATCGAGCCGCGCGAGCACCGTCGCGATCGACTTTCCGAATCGCTCCTTCAACTCGAAGCTCGAATCCTGGTCGGCCAGCACGGAGATGATCTTGCGCACGTCGTAAACCTTGGCGCGCGACTCAGGCAGGATCTCGAGAATATGCCGGCACGCATCGTCGGAACCGGGCGGCACCGGGTACACCGGCGGCGCCTCGTTGTGATGACTCGGGAAATACGAGAGGAAACGCCTGATCGCGGCAAGCGCCTGTTCGTCGGTGTCGACCGCGAGATCCGCGAGCCCGCTGATGCCGGTCAATATTTTCCATCCGCCCAGATCTTCGGCCTCGATCGGCCTGTTGATCGCGATCGAGGTCACGCCGGGGCTTGCAATCGCCATGATCGCGCCCTTGCGCATCACGACGAAATCGGACATCGCAGAATACCAGGTTGACGAGCCATAGCACGCGCCAAGCAGCGCCGACACCCACGGCGTCTCGCGCAACCGCTGGTACTCGGTCGGATCCTGCGCGACAATCGAACGTCCTGAGGCGCCCATGCGGTCGGGCATGCGCGCACCGCTCGACTCGCCGAGAAAAACAAGCGGCAGGCCGCGTACGGTCGCAACCTGTTTGACGTGCTTGATCTTCTTCATGTTGACGACCGAAGACGATGCGCCGAGAACGGTGAAATCGTTCGATATGAGCGCGATTTCGCGTCCATCGATGCGGGCGAAGCCGGCGACCTTGGCGTCGGCCGGCGTCTTGTCGCGCACTTCGGGTCGGATTCCGGCCGCGAGCATGCCCGACTCGATGAAACTGTCCGCGTCGATCAGACGATCGATGCGCTCGCGCGCGTTGAGCACGCCTTCCGCTTTGCGTTTAGCGAGCTTGTCCGCGCCGCCCATCGCGAGCGCGCGCGCAGTACGTTCGCGCAACTGTTTGAGCAGATCCTCGAATGGCACCATAGAGATCCTTGCCAATGCCGCGCGGCTAGCGCGATGCGTTACGAATCAGGGTACGGGCAATGACCAATTGCTGAATCTGGCTCGTGCCCTCGTAGAGCCGGAACAACCGCACGTCACGATAAAATCGTTCGATCGCGTATTCGGCCATGTAGCCCGCGCCACCGTGTATCTGCACCGCGCGGTCGGCGACGCGGCTGCACATCTCGGACGCAAAGTACTTGCAGCACGCGGCCTCCATCGTCACGCTCTCGCCGCTATCGCGTTTGCGCGCGGTTTCGAGCGTCATGCTCTGCGCCGCGTAAATCTCGGTTTTACAGTCGGCAAGCATTGCCTGGACCAGCTGGAATTCAGCAATCGGCTGCCCGAACTGCCTGCGCTCGATCGCATAGGCGAGTGCATCGTCGAGCATGCGCGACGCCGCGCCGACGCACACCGCGGCGATATTGAGCCGCGCCTTGTCGAGCACCTTCATCGCAGTCTTGAAGCCGACACCCTCTTTGCCGCCGATCAGATTTGCGGCGGGCACGCGCACGTTGTCGAACACGACGTCCGCGGTATGCGCGCCGCGCTGCCCCATCTTGCGATCGGGTTTGCCGACTCGTATGCCCGGCGTATCGCGCTCGACGATGAATGCCGATACGCCACGCGCGTCCTTCGACTTCAGGTCGGTGCGCGCCATCACAGTGAATAGGCCGGCTTCAGGCGCGTTGGTGATGTAGCGCTTGGCGCCGTTCAATATGTAATAGTCGCCTTCACGCCGCGCACTCGAGGTGAGCGCACCGGCGTCGGAGCCGGCACCAGGTTCGGTCAGCGCAAACGATCCGATGAGTTCGCCGCTCGCGAGCCGCGGCAGATACTTTTCTTTCTGTTCGTCGGTACCGTCGATCACGATGCCCTGCGAGCCGATCCCGTTATTGGTTCCCACGATCGAGCGAAACGCCGGCGATGCACGCGTGAGCTCCATCGACACCAGTATTTCTTCTTCCATCGACAGCCCAAGACCGCCGTAGTCCTGTGGGATGGTGAGGCCGAACAGCCCCATGTCCCGCATCTGCTTAATGATCGCGGCGGGAACCTCGTCGCTCTCGGCAACCTGCCGCTCGGCCGGGATCAACCGCTCGCGCACGAAGCGGCGAATGGTGTCGAGCAGTATGTTGAATGTCTCATGATCGCGAATCATTTGCGCGCGACTCAATGTTTATTGGAGTTCAACATTGGCGTCCTTGATGACTTTGGCCCACTTGGCAATCTCGGATTTGATATGCGCGGCGAATTGCTCCGGCGTGCTGCCGACTGGCTCCGCGCCGAGTTCCGACAGGCGCGCGTTGACATCGGGCAGCTTAAGGATGCGCGCGGTTTCGGCTGAAAGCTTGCTGATGATCGCCTTCGGCGTCTGCGCCCGCGCCACCAGACCAAACCATGCGCCCGAGTCGTAGCCCGCAACGCCTGCTTCTGCGACCGTGGGCAAATCGGGCGCCGCGGGCGAGCGCCGCGCCGGGCTCACGGCGAGCGCACGAATTTTGCCGGCTTTCACCTGCGGCAGGTACGGCGGCATATTGTCCATCGTCGCCGCGATTTGCCCGCCTATCAGATCAGCGAGCACTCCGGCGCTGCCTTTATACGGCACATGGACCATTTGGGTCCCCGTCATGGACTTGAAGAGCTCCATCGACAAATGCGCGGTACTGCCATTACCGGGGGAGCCGTAGCTGAGCTTGCCCGGATTGGCTTTCGCATACGCGATCAACTCCTTCACATCCTTCACCGGAATCGAATTGTTGACGACCAGGATATTCGGAACGATCGCGACCAAGCTGACCGGCGCGAAGTCCTTGACCGCGTCGTATCCGAGCTTGCGGTAGAGGCTGGGGTTGATCCCGTGTGGACCGGCGGTCGTCATCAATAACGTATAACCATCCGGCGTTGCTTTGGCCGCGTATTCGGTGCCGATGTTGCCGTTGGCGCCGGGGCGGTTATCGATGATCACCGGCTGCCCCCACACTTCGGTCAGCTTCTGGCCAAGCACGCGCGCCAGAATGTCGGTGGTGCCGGCGGGGGTGTAAGCGACGACAATACGGATCGGCCGGCTGGGATAAAAGTCGGCGGCGAGCGCGGGCATTCGCGCGGCCAGCACGGCGCACCCCAGCATTACCGAAGATGCGAACGTGTTCATGCAATTTCCTCCTGTACTGCCACTGCGAATCAGCGCACTGACCCGCCGGACACTTTGTGGCTCGCAATCGCGGCCGGCATCAACACAGCTCGATGGTTTTCTTTGTTTCGGGCAGCAGAGAAAAATTTGCCCCGGAGATCATCCGGGGCAAATGGGTAACCGGTCTGCAATAAAGGTAAACCCTAATCGCCACTTTCGGTAATGACCTCTGCACGCTTCTTGCGGATTTGCGGTGCGACCACCATGAGCAGCAACGCGAAAGCCACCAGCAGCATGCCGAGCGAGATCGGACGCGTGAAAAACACGCTCGGGTCGCCGCGCGAGATCAGCATCGCGCGCCGCAGGTTTTCTTCCATCAGCGGTCCAAGCACGAAACCCAGTATCAACGGCGCCGGCTCGCAGCCCCATTTCGAGGTGTAATAGCCGAAGAACCCGAACAGGGCCGCCAGATATACGTCGAACGACGAGTTGTTGATCGAGTACGCGCCGACGGCGATGAACAGGCAGATGCCGGGAAACATCAGGCGGTAAGGGATTTTCAAAAACTTGACCCACATTCCAACCAGCGGCAGGTTCAGAATCACCAACATCAGGTTGCCGATCCACATCGAGGCGATCATGCCCCAGAAGAGATCCGGCTTCTGCGTCATCACCTGCGGTCCCGGCGCAATGCCCTGAATCGTCATCGCGCCGACCATCAGCGCCATCACCGCGCCGGTCGGAATACCCAGGGTTAGCAGCGGAATGAACGCGGTCTGCGCTGCGGCATTATTCGCCGACTCGGGACCGGCAACGCCTTCGATCGCGCCTTTACCGAAGCGCTTCGGATCCTTGGCCAATTTCTTCTCGAGCGTGTAGGACGAAAATGAGGCGATCACGGTATGCGCGCCCGGCAGAATTCCGAAGACTACGCCGATCGCAGTGCCGCGAAGAATCGGCCCGATCGACATCTTGATGTCGTTCCCGGTTGGCATCAGGCTCTTCACCACCGATACGTTGACCGTACGGTCGATTGCAGCTTGCTCGAGGTTGCTGATGATCTCGCCAAAACCGAACATGCCCATTGCCACCGAAACGAAACCGATGCCGTCGGACAGCTCAGAGATTCCGAAGCTGTAGCGCGCGATGCCCGAATTGACGTCGGTTCCCACGATGCCCAGCAGCAAACCGATGAGTATCATGCCGATCGCCTTGATCAACGAACCGCTCGCCAGTACGACCGCCGAGATCAGTCCCAACACCATCATCGAGAAGTACTCGGCAGCGCCGAACTCGAATGCGAGCTCAGCGAGCGGCGGACCGAAGAGAGCGATCAAGACGGTACCCACGCAGCCGGCGAAGAACGACCCGATCGCCGCGATCGCGAGCGCAGGGCCGGCGCGCCCCTGTCGGCCCATCTGATAGCCGTCGATGCAAGTCACCACCGACGACGACTCACCCGGCAGGTTGACGAGAATCGCGGTGGTCGAGCCGCCGTAGCTCGCGCCATAGTATATGCCGGCGAGCATGATCAACGCCGGGGTCGGCGGCAGGTTGAAGGTAATCGGCAGCAGCATCGCGATCGTGGCGACCGGGCCGATGCCGGGCAGCACGCCGATCATCGTGCCGAGGAAACAGCCGACAAAGCAGTACCACAAATTCTGCCAGTGCAGGGCGACGGAGAAACCGTAAATCAGATTATGAAATAAGTCCATGTGTAGGATTCCCGTCT
>DASYSI010000177.1:0-3599 GCA_036003485.1 Burkholderiales bacterium
CATGTTTTCGGACATGGTGCGCTCCGGCGTCAGAGTAATCATGCGCGGATCGATTCCAGCGCTGCGCAGATCGTGCTGCAGGCACATCCAGGGTGTTGGCACTTCAGTCACCACCGCGACTCGCTTGCCTTGCAGATCCTGAAAGCGAAAACCCGGATTCGGCTCCCGCCCCAGCAAAAAAAACGGATCGCGTCCTACCACTTCGCAAAAAACAATCGGTCTGCGCGCGGGGTTCTTTTCCAGCGCCAGCATCAGGCGCAGCGGACCGCCCCACGCGACTTCGCCCACGCCCGCCAACAGCGTTTGCATCGTCTGCGCGGCATCCGCGGACGCCTTGACATTCACTTCCACGCCTTCAGATTTGAATGCGCCGAGCGCGGATGCTGCGTAAAACGGCGCATAGAACGCCGCTCTGAAATTCTCGATCAACGTGACTGCCATCAATTTCCCCGGTGTTAGCTCGACTGCGGGCCGTGCCACTGTACCCACAACGCGGGGTGACCGCAATCGCTTTGCAGTGATTTGTTGCGTCTCGACTTTGACGGTATATTGTCGCGCAGTTAACAGCGTGACAACAAGGAAGACGAATGCCAAAACCGATCGTATGGATACTGGGCACCGGCGGCACGATTGCATCGAGGTACGATCCCAAGCTCGGAGGGCATGTGGCAGCCGCGAGCACCGAGGATCTCATCAACGCGGTTCCCGAGCTGCGCGAAGTTGCGGACATCCGCGCGCTCGAGCATGCCAAGATCAATAGTCCGAGCCTGGATACCGCCACGGTCTTCGCCCTGCGGGACAGGCTGCGGCACGTGCTAGCCGATCAAGCGGTGGCCGGCGCAGTGATCACGCATGGTACTGCGACGCTCGAAGAAACCGCGTACATGATGGATCTGACGGTTGGCTCGGCCAAGCCCGTCGTCGTCACCGGCAGCCAGAGAGACTTCGATGAGAAAGACGCCGATGGCCCGCGTAACCTGCTGCAGGCCGTTGCGGTCGCGGCGGATCCCGCTTCGGCGGGACGCGGCGTACTGGTGGCGCTGGGCGGCGAAATTCACTCGGCGCGCGATGCGGTGAAAGCACATACGTACAGCGTGAGCGCTTTCGCATCGCGCGATGGCGGTAAAGTGGGCGCAGTCTCGCAGCACGGCGTGATCTATTTCAGCCGGCCCGAGCGGCGTATTCAGCTCGAAGTCGATCACGTCAAAGACAACGTGCAACTGATCGTGATGACCCAGGGATCGAACGATCTCCTGTTGCGGGCGTGCATCGATAAGCGCGTGGACGGAATCGTGGTCGACGCGGTGGGCGCGGGAAATATGAACCTGCCTTTTTATCACGCGCTCAGCGATGCGCTGCACGCAGGTATTCCGGTCGTGATCAGCTCGCGGCACCTCGCGGGGCCGCCTCATCCGTCGAAAGGCTATCCGGGATCGTTGAAAAGCGTGACAGACCGCGGAGCGATTTCCGCCGGCTATTTGAGCGGCGTCAAAGCGCGCATACTGCTGATGGTCGCGCTCGCCCAAACCCGGAATCGCGACCAGCTCAGCGACATCTTCGCGCGCGCATAGGCGCAGCAGGCGCGACGCAAAGAAATCGCGATCGGCTCCGTTGGCAAACCCCGCAAAGTCCCGCGCTGCAAATGCCGCAGGCCCATTCATGAAAACGTCCGACACGATACGCGCCGGCTTCGCGCTGCTCGCTTTGGTACTCGATCCCGCCGCCGGTTTGGCGCAGCCGGCGTCATTGATGGCGAGTTGCAACGCCGCGCCGAAGCCTCCTTTCTGCAGTGCGGTTCGCGGAGATCGCGCCGGCGGGTGGCCGGCGCAAAGCCGCTCGGAAGTCATGGCGCAGCACGGTATGGTCGCGACCAGTCAGCCGCTCGCCGCGCAAGCCGGGTTGAAGATGCTGCAGCAAGGTGGCAACGCAATCGATGCCGCGGTTGCGACCGCGGCAGTTCTAAGCCTCGTTGAACCGATGAGCGTCGGCATTGCCAGCGATCTTTTCGCGGTCATCTATATTGCCAGGGAGCGCAGGCTTTACGTGCTGAACGCGAGCGGCAACGCGCCGACCGGAGCCACCGTCGAACGCTACGGCTCGCTCGGCTACCGTGTGAATCCGAAGAACTGGGGCCCCGGGTCGGGCATGCCTGCCCGCGGCATACTGACGGTGACGGTGCCCGGCACCGTCTGGGGATGGCACGAGGTTCTCACGCGCTTCGGCACGAAAACGATGCACGATGTGCTGGAGCCCGCCGCGGCGTACGCGGAAAACGGATTTCCGGTATCGGAACGCATCGCGAACGACTGGAGGCTGCCGAACGCGCTGCCGCTGCAAAACTGCTGCCAAGAGCTCGATCCGGATTCAGTCAAAACCTGGTATATCGATGGCAAACAGCCGCTGCCCGGCCAGGTTTTCAAAAACGTCGACCTCGCGCGCACGTTCCGCCTGTTGCAGAAGGATGGCCGCGACGCGTTCTACCGAGGAGAGATTGCGCGCGCGATCGTCGCAAAATCCGCGGCGCTCGGCGGTACCATGACGCTCGACGATCTTGCGAATTACCGCGGCGAGTGGGTCGAGCCCGCGACGAGCAGTTATCGCGGCTACGATATCTATGAGCTTCCGCCGCCGGCGCAAGCGTGGGCGGCGATCGAGATGCTCAACATTCTCGAAGCATGCGTATCGACGTGGACGCCCGGCCAGAACCTTGCCGCCCTCGGCCCCGCGAATCCGAAATACTGGCACTTCGTCGTCGAGGCAAAAAAACTTGCGTACGCGGACCTCGTCACCTATAACGCCGATCCCAACTTTGTCTCGGTGCCGCTGGCGAGACTGCTTTCGAAGTCTCACGCCGCATCGCTGTGCGGCAAGGTCGATCCCGGCCGCGCGTCGAGCACCGGTCGCGCCGGCGAGCCGGGCGCCGATGGCGATACGATCGTGCTCTCCGCCGCCGATCGATGGGGCAATATGGTGTCGTGGGTCAACAGCAACTTCTCGGGCTTCGGTTCAGGCATCACGGTGCCCGGATATGGATTCGTGCTGCATAACCGCGGCGCGCTGTTTTCACTCGACCCGAAAAGTCCCAACGTGATCATGCCGCACAAACGGCCGTTCAACACGCTGTCGGCGGGCTTCGTGATGCGCAAAGGCGAGCCGCTGATGACGATCACGCTGATGGGAGGCGATATGCAGGCGCAGGGACACGCGCAGGCGCTCATCAACATTTTCGACCTCGGCGCGAATATGCAGGCGGCAGCCGACATGGCGCGCTTCCGTCATAACCAGATTTCCAACGAGTTGTACCTGGAGACGCTGTTGTTCGATCGGGTCGGCGGGCAGTTGCGCGCAATGGGTCACAAGGTCACCTCGACGCACGGCGGCATCGTCGGTGGATTCCAGTCGATCATGTTCACGCCCGCGCCTGAACTGTCAAAGGACCGCGACAACGACGATGCGCGAGTCAATGGTGTCTACCGCGCCGGATCGGATCACAGAAAGGACGGCGAGGCCGTCGGCTGGTAAGGTGCCGCGGGGGGCTATCTAGCCAAACCCAGTGCGGTCAATGCCTCTTTTAATTTTGCATATTGCGCGTCGAGATA
>DASYSI010000178.1:0-10075 GCA_036003485.1 Burkholderiales bacterium
TGCGCGCCGATCAACACCTATCCCGAAATCCTCAACGACCCGCACGTGCAGTTCAACAAGCTGGTGCGCGAGATGACGCTGCCCAACGGCAGGCAGACCAAAACCGTCGCCTTCCCGATGAAGATCAGCGGCTACGAATTCAGCGTCTACCGCAACCCGCCCCAGCTCGGAGAGCACAACGAGGAAGTGTTCGCCGAGTGGCTCGGAACCTAACCGTCATGGCACGCGTCAGCGACATTCCACCCGAAAAAGTTCCAGTCGACGTGCGCGATGTTTATCTCGAGTTCGCAAACGGCTACGGCCCGTTCCGCAACCAGGTCGGCGTGTTCGCGCACGTGCCCTCGAGCGTCAAGCACCTGATGGGCATGCTGCTCGAGCTGCGCGCGCAGAAGAATGTTCCGCTGCGCTATATCGAGCTCGCGATCGTGGCGGTGTCGAAGCTCAATGAGTGTCATTATTGCGTCGCACATCACAAACCGCTGCTCGCCATCGAAGGTATATCTTCCGCAGGCGCCGAGCGTGTGCTCGATTACCAGAATCACCCCGAACTCGACGCAGTCGACAAGCTGGTGGTCGAATACTCGATTGCGGTCACCCACACGCCGCAGCGCATTCGCGAGAATCTGTTCGAGCGGCTGCGTGCGCATTTCACCGAGGCCCAGATCGTCGAACTTACGCTGCGCATCGCGCTGTGCGGATTTTTCAACCGCTTCAACGACGCGCTGATGATAGACGCCGAACCAGAAGTGCTCACCCACAACTGACGCGGAATTTTCCCGATCCGCACGCGTCGGCGCTGCAGCCGTTACAATACGAAATGCCGCGACGGCGTGTTGTCGTGCGCCGTCATAACAACAATGTTCTTGGGGATGCCGTATGAAACTTTCGGATTCCACGCTCACCCGCACCGGCGGTCAAATATTGGTAGACGCGCTCAAAGTGCACGGCGTGGACATGGCATTTGGCGTGCCCGGCGAAAGCTACCTGTCTGTGCTCGATGCTTTTTATGAATCACGCAACGATATCAAGTTCGTGATCTGCCGCCAGGAAGGCGGCGCTGCCAACATGGCGGAAGCCTACGGTAAACTAACCGGCCGTCCCGGCATCTGTTTCGTCACGCGCGGCCCGGGCGCGACCAACGCGAGCATCGGCATTCATACGGCGTTCCAGGATTCGACGCCGGTGATTCTTTTCATCGGCCAAATCGACAGCGCAGTGGCCGAGCGTGAAGCGTTCCAGGAAATCGACTATCGCCGCATGTACGGGCAGATGGCGAAATGGGTAGCGCAAATCGACCGTCCCGAGCGCGTGCCGGAAATGGTGAGTCACGCGTTTCATCTCGCCGTATCGGGACGCCCCGGGCCCGTGGTGCTCGCGCTGCCCGAGGACATGCAAACCGCGACCGCGACCATTGCCGACACCGCACGTTACCAGCGCGTCGCCGCGCATCCCGGAGCCGACGACATGAACAAGCTGCGCGACATGCTCGCACAGTCGCAGCGGCCGTTCGTAATGATGGGAGGCGGCGGCTGGAATGCGCGCGCTTGCACCGACTTCCAGGTGTTCGCCGAAGCCAACGCGCTGCCGGTCGGCTGCTCCTATCGCTGCCAGGATCTGTTCGACAACCGCCATCCGAATTACGTCGGTGATATCGCGGTCGGACTGAATCCGGCGCTTGAAAACCGCATCCGCAATGCGGACCTGCTGCTCGCGGTCGGCCCGCGGCTGGGAGAATGGACGACCATCAATTACTCTCTGATCGACATCCCACGGCCCAAGCAGAAGTTCATCCACGTGCACGCCGGCGCCGAGGAACTCGGCCGCGTTTATCAGGGTGATCTGCTGATCAATTCCGGCATGCCTGAATTCGCTGCGGCGGCAGTCAAACTTACGCCGCTCAAGGCAGCGTGGGCAGACGACACCCGATCCACACGCGCCGCGTACGAAGCCTGGCAGCAACCGGTCACAACGCCGGGCGCGCTCAATATGAGCGAAGTGATCGTCTACCTGCGCAAACGGGTGCCGCCGGAAACTATAGTCACCAACGGCGCCGGCAACTTCTCGCTGTGGGTGCACCGTTTCTACCAATACACGGGATTGCGCACCCAGCTCGGGCCGACGAGCGGCGCGATGGGGTACGGCGTGCCGTCGGGAGTCGCCGCCAAACTCGTGCATCCCGAACGTCCGGTCGTGGCGTTTGCGGGGGACGGCGACTTCCTGATGAGCGGTCAGGAGCTCGCGACGGCGATGCAATACGGTGCCAAAGTCATTTTCATCGTCGTCAACAACGGCATGTACGGCACGATACGCATGCACCAGGAAAGACATTATCCCGGACGCGTCAGCGGCACCGAGCTGCGCAATCCCGATTTCGCCGCGCTCGCGCGCGCATACGGCCTGCATGCAGAAATCGTCGAGACGACGCGCGATTTCGAAGCCGCTTTCGAGCGCGCGTGGAATGCCAAGACCGCCGCGCTGCTCGAGCTCAGAATCGATCCTGATTCAGTTTCGCCGCGCGCGACTCTGTCCGCGATCCGCGCCGAAGCGCTCAAGACAAAAAAAGCGTGAGGCGTAAGGAGTAAGGGGTGAGGCGAACTGCAAACCCTGTCGAGTTTTCCGCCTAACGCCTCACGCCTAACGCCTGACGTTTATTTCATCATGGTTCGATATATCAGAGAACATGAAGTCGAGCAGATACTGACGATGGCGAAAGCGGTTGCGCTCGTCGAACAGGCGCTGCGCGACCGTGCTGAAGGACGTGCCGTGGACGTACCGCGCGTTCGAACGCGCACCGCAGCGGGCACGCTGCATATCCTGCAGGGCGCATCGTCCGCGTTAAAGATGACCGGATACAAAGCCTATTATTCAGCGCGCGGAAAAAAAACGACCTACCACGTGAACCTGTTCGACGCGGACAGCGGCAAGCTTATTGCGATCATCGAAGCAAGCCAGCTTGGCATGGTCCGCACCGGTGCTGCGAGCGGCGTTGCGACGCGTTACCTGGCGCGCACGGACGCAGCGGTGGTTGGCATGATAGGCGCAGGCAAGCAGGCGATAGGCCAGCTCGAAGCCGTATGCGAGGTTCGAACGATACGCGAGGTCAGAGTCTACAGCCGCAGCGCGGAGCGCGCGCGCGCATTCTGCTCCGCGCTGAGCGGCAAGCTGGGCGTAGAGATGCACGCAGTATCGAGCGGTGCTGAAGCAGTGCGCGGTGCTGACATCGTGAACGTCATCACCAAGTCGGAGACTCCCGTGCTTGAGGGCAAGTGGCTTGCGCCCGGACAGCATATCAATGCCGCAGGCTCCAATGCGCTGACCCGGCGCGAGCTCGACGCGGACGCAGTCAAGCGTTGCGCGCCGGTGGTGGTCGACTCGCGCGGTACCGCGCGCAATGAAAGCGGTGATCTGCTGCCGCTCGTCGATACGGGCCTGCTCGACTGGGACACGCTGCCGGAACTCGGCGAAGTGATCGTCGGTCGCGTGCCAGGACGCGCGGCGCACGATGCGATCACACTCTACGAGTCGCACGGCATGTACCTCCAGGATCTATATACCGGGAAATACGTGCTCGAGACTGCGCTGCAACAAGGCATCGGCGTCGATCTGCCGATCGGCCTTTAAGGTAGCGGATGTTGTTCAACGAAAATCGCTTGCTTCAATCAACAGTTGATCCTGCGCAAGCAATCTTCAGATACTAAATCCTAAGATTTCGATTTTCAGGACTCAGATTATGAATTCGCCATCAGGCAAAATCGGATTTATCGGCATTGGCGCTATGGGCACGCCGATGGCAGGCAATTTGGCCCGCGCGGGCTTCAGACTGACGGTCTACGACATCGATCCCCAGCGCACACGCGCGCTCGCCGCGACGCACGAGATCGAGGTCGCGGATAACCTCGCCGAGCTCGGAGCCGCGTGCGGCATCGTGATCACCAGTCTGCCCGACGGCAAGATCGTGCGCAAAGTGTTGTGCGGCGCCAACGATGATTTCGCGCACTGCGTTGCCGCCGGCCTCGGACCCGACTCCTTGGTGGTCGACATGAGCTCGTCGTCGCCGGTCGGCACGCGCGAACTCGGCGCGGTGCTCGCCAAGCGCGGAATCGGCTTCATCGACGCGCCGGTTTCAGGCGGAGTCAGACGCGCAGTCGACGCTTCGCTCGCGATCATGGTTGGCGGCGACGTTGCGCTGTTCGAGCGTGCCAAGCCGATGCTCGGGAAACTCGGCAAGCAGATTTTTCACGCCGGGCCGCTGGGAGCCGGGCATGCGGTGAAAGCGCTCAACAACTACGTGTCGGCCGCAGGTCTGCTTGCCGCGAGCGAAGCAGTGGTCGCCGGCAGCCGTTTCGGCCTCAAGCCCGAAACCATCGTCGATATCATCAATGCCTCGAGCGGCATGAACAACAGCACGCAGAACAAATTCAAGCAATTCATCCTTTCGCGGACGTGGGGCGCGGGTTTCATGATGGGACTGATGGCGAAAGATCTGCGCACCGCGCTCGAAGTCACCGCCGCCACCGGAACTGCCGACCCGCTCGCGCAGCACTGTGTTGCGATCTGGAACGAGGCCGAACGCACACTCGGAAGCAGCGCCGATCACACCGAAATATTCCGCTTTATCGAAACGCGTAAGCCTTAACGACGCTCGGCGTTCAGATCTACAACTAATTCCTCGCTGCTCATTCGGCGTGAATGTTCGCGGCGTGGGCGACTTTCGTGTATTTCGCGATCTCGGTCTTGAAGAACGCCGCCGTCTCATCGGGGCTGGTGCCGACGATATCAGCGCCGAGCGCAGCCAGCCGTTCCTTGACATCAGGCAGCGCGAGCGCCCTGAGCATCTCCTCATTGAGCCGGATCACAATTTCACGCGGCGTCTTCGCCGGCATGACCGCGCCGTACCACGTGCTCATCGCGTAACCGGGAACTCCTGATTCGGCGATAGTCGGCACATCGGGCAGCACCGCCGCGCGCTTTTCCATCGTCACCGCGATTGCGCGCACGCGCCCGGACTGGATGTGCGGAATAATCGGCGGCATGGTATTGAAGGACGCCATCACGTGACCCGCGACAAGATCGATCGCGATCGGACCGCCGCCTTTATACGGCACCGGGATGAGGTCGGTCTTGGTCATCATCTTGAACATCTCGCCGGCAAAATGCTCCGGACTGCCGACCCCGGACGTGGCGTAGGTAAGCTGTCCCGGCTTGGCTTTCGCGAGCGCGATAAATTCTTTGACGGTCCGCGCCGGCAGCGCCGGATTTACGGTCAGTACGTTCGACACATTCGACACGACGGTGATCGGCGTGAGGTCGCGCTCGATATCGTATCCAAGGTTACTGTAAACCGGCTTGCTCATGATATGCGCGACCGACATGAACAGCACCGTATAGCCATCGCCGGGCGAATCGGCTGCTATTTTGGCCGCGATGTTGGCGTTAGCGCCGGGCCGGTTGTCGACGATGACTTGCTGCTTCAGGCTTTCGGTCAGTTTGGCGGCGATGACTCGCGCCATGACATCGGTACCGCCGCCGGGCGCGAACCCGACCAGGAAACGTAGCGGCCTCGCTGGATAGCTTTGCGCGATTGCCTGCGCACATGAAACCGCAAAAAACGAAACCGCAATCAAACGTAACAGCCAGTTCATTATCGTTCCTTCGCTATAAGTCGAGTACCGCCGTCTCATCTGTCAGCAAGGGCCCGCTCGATTCTAATCGAGCTTGTGGCATTCTGGTTTTGCTGTTTCATGATGTTTGAGCCGCAGCGGCTGGCCGCTCGCCTTTCTCGCTGGCGCGTTTGGCCTGTTGAACAGGAATGGATAGCAGACGGGCGGTGTTTACCAGCGCCATGTGCGTCAGCGCCTGCGGAAAGTTTCCGAGCATGTGTCGCTCGCGCGTATCGTATTCCTCCGCCAGCAATCCAAGATCGTTGCTCAATGCAAGCAAGCGCTCGAACAAGGCCTCGGCTTCTGTGCGGCGCCCGATCAACGCAAGGCTATCGGCAAGCCAGAACGAACAGGGCAGAAACGTGCCTTCGCCCGGCGGCAGGGCGTCAACATCCGTTGCGGTCGAATAACGCAGAACCAGGCCATCGACGACAAGGTCGCGTTCAATGGCCTCGACCGTCCCGCGCACACGCGGATCGTCGTGCGGCAGGAAGCCGACCTGGGGAATCAGGAGCAGGCTTGCATCGAGATGCGGCGAGCCGTAAGACTGCACGAATGTATTGCGTCGCGCGTTGTAACCCTCTGCGCAAACCTGCACGTGAATCGCATCGCGCACTTGCCGCCAACGCTCGACTGGGCCGTCAAGTCCGAACGCTTCGACGTCCTTGATCGCCCGATCGAAAGCCACCCAGGCCATGACTTTGGAGTGCGTAAAATGGCGGCGCGGTCCGCGAATCTCCCAAATACCTTCGTCCGGCTGCTGCCAGTTCGACTCCAGGAATTCAAGCAATTTGAGTTGTATTCTCCACGATGGGGCCTCCGGCGTCAGGTCAGCCGCTCGCGCGAGGTGCAACGTGTCCATCACTTCGCCGTACACGTCGAGCTGGAATTGCTTCGATGCGGCGTTGCCCACGCGTACCGGTATCGCGCCGCCATAGCCCGGGAGCCAGCCCACCTCGTATTCATCGAGTCGCCGCTTGCCCGTAACGCTGTAGAGGGTCTGCAGATCTTCGGGGCGACCCGCGGCGGCACGCAACAGCCATTCCCGCCACGCAATCGCCTCCTCGTGGTAGCCAGCAAGCAGTAGCGTGTTCAAGGTAAATGTCGCATCACGCAACCAGCAGTAGCGGTAATCCCAGTTACGTACGCCGCCCTGTTGCTCCGGCAATGAAGTCGTGGGCGCCGCAACCATTCCTCCAGTGGGCACGTAAGTCAGCGCCTTCAATGTGATCAGCGAGCGCACGACTGCATCGCGCCAGCGGCCTTGGTACGTGCAGCGCCCGGACCATTTCCGCCAACCCTTTTCGATTTTTGTCAGTGCCTGCTCCGGATCGAGAGCTTGCTGAGCCGCTTCGTGAGAAGGGCGGTAATTGAGCGCAAATGGAACGCGCTCGCCCTTGTTGACGTAAAACTCGGCCACGGATTTCATGTTCTCGCCGCGCACGGCAACCCCGGTGCGTAGTTCCAGCGTATCCGGCCCTGCGGTGGCCAGCAGAGCGCCTTCCGACTGACGTACCCACGGTATGATGGAGCCATAATCGAAGCGGATGATGAGTTCCATCCGCATGGGCACCCGCCCGTTCATGCCTTCGACGATACGCACGACATCCCAGCGCTCGCTGGAAAAAGGCATGAAGTCGATGAGGCGCACGGCGCCTTCGCGCGTTTCGAATTCGGTTTCCAGGATCATGGTGCCGTCGCGGTAGTTGCGGCGAACGCTGACCACCTCCGTGGCCGGCGCGATCAGCCAACGTCCATGCCCGGGCTCTCCCAGCAACGCCGCAAAACATGCTCCCGAATCAAAGCGCGGAAAGCAAAGCCAATCGATGGAGCCGTCGCGGCCGACCAATGCCGCGGTATGGCAGTCGCCGATAAGTCCATAGTCTTCAATGGGGAGTGGCATCAGCTATGCCACTCCCCCGATCGAATCCGCGAGCAGCGGAACAGTGATACTGGCGAGCGCGACCATCCGCGCATCATGCCATAACCCGACTCCGAAAAATGCCGGTGATGGCTGGACTGCCGCGATGTGAATTTCCCGCGCCACGGGCATGTACGCTTGACAATATGCTCGCAAAATTCTGTCATGCCTTGACGAGATGCATCAGGTTGACGCGCCGAGTTACGAATGCTAGCTTCGCACGCTCCAACGCAACGAAGAAGGACTTCATCATGGATTTACTGGTGCTCCCCGGCGACGACATCGGGCCTGAAATCACCGCGGCTGCGATAAGCGTATTGCAGCGCGCCAATTCCGTGTTCTCACTCGGCTTGCGTTTCGAGACGCAGGAGATCGGCATGACTTGCCATCGCCGCACCGGCACCACGCTGCCGGAATCAGTGATTGAAGCGGCTCTCGCCGCAGACGCGGTGATACTTGGACCGGCCGGCATGACCGAGTATCCGTCGCGCGACGCAGGCGGCATCAATGTTCCCGGCACCCTGCGCAAGCGGCTTGACCTCTATGCTAATTTGCGTCCGGCCCGCAGCCGTGCTGGATTACCCAAGGCGCTGCCTGGGCTCGATTGTCTGATCGTGCGCGAGAATACCGAAGGTTTCTACTCGGACCGCAATATGTTCATGGGAAGCGGCGAATTCATGCCGACCGAAGATTGCGCGCTATCGGTGCGCAAAATAACGGCGCAGGCATCGCGCCGTATCGCGCAAGTCGCTTTCGATTATGCATTGCGCCGGCGCAAACACGTGACGGCGGTGGGCAAAAGGCACGTGCTGCAATTGAGCGACGGGATATTTATACAGCAGACGCAGGCCGTTGCGGAACAAACGCCGGGCGTGACGTGGCGCGAAATGGATGTCGATGCAATGGCGGCGGATCTTTACACACGGCCTGAACGCCACGATGTGATTTTGATTACGAACATGTTTGGTGACATTCTGTCCAACGCCGCTTCTGCGATGGCGGGCGGGCTCGGACTCGCTGCGGCACTCAATGCCGGCGACAGCCATGCCGCCGCCAACGCCGCGCACGGTTCAGCACCCGACATTGCGGGACAGGATAAGGCTAATCCCACCTCGCTTATCCTGTCATCGGCGATGCTGCTCGAATGGCTTGGCCTGCGCAAAAAAAACGGCGACTTGATTGCCGCCGCCAAGGCCATCGAACTTGCGGTCGATACGTGTCTCGCGGACCCGACGACGCGCACTGTCGATGTCGGCGGCGGACTCGGTACGCGTGCATTCGCGGCGGCGGTTTTGAAGCGTCTCGGGAAAAACGCGCGCCAGCCCGTAGCAGCCTAGTTTCGTCAATTCTTGGTGCCAAAGTGCGGCGAGTGCACGTTCGGCGTCGATAGCTATCGGCGTAGGACAAACACCGACCTCCAATGCTTGGCGCGCTGACAATCCGATTAGCCCCGTACCGATACGGGGACCAGCCGCGGGTGCTTAAACTTCTGCCATGGGTGCTGCAATCGTGCGGCGTCCTTGTTGTTAACAGGAGACCATGATGAACATGATTAAAACTTGCGCAATTCTTGCATTTGCCGCGAGCCTTGGCGCCTGTAGT
The DNA here is from genome assembly GCA_036003485.1 of Burkholderiales bacterium. Lineage (GTDB taxonomy): Bacteria > Pseudomonadota > Gammaproteobacteria > Burkholderiales > SG8-41 > PALSA-1004. The sequence goes on from DASYSI010000178.1 coordinate 9,184, forward strand.
GGCATGACGACCCAGGACAGAAATACCGCGATCGGCGCCGGCGTCGGCGCAGTCGGCGGAGCGGCGTTGACGAACGGAAGCGCGCTGGGCACCGTAGGTGGCGCAGCGGTCGGCGGCGTTATCGGCCACGAAGTCGGCAGATAGTTAATACTCGAGGAATATCGGTCATCGCCGTCTGTGCGGCGAAGATCGCAAAAAGCCGGTACGTGATTCACGTGCCGGCTTTTTTTCGTCCTCGCTCGGAGACAAAAAGATGGACCGATTCGTGCATTGCCTGTAAAAATCACGATTAAACAAAACCCAGGAGGGACTCATGAAAAACAATACCATTTACGTCTGCGCGTTGCTGCTCGCCGCAGCGGACTGCGCTTTCGCTCAGACATACCCGGTCAAACCCGTGCGCGTTGTGGTTCCCTTCGTGGCGGGCGGCCCCACCGACATCCAGGGACGCATGCTCGGAGAGAAGCTCGGACAGCGGCTCGGGCAGCAGTTCATCATCGACAATCGCGGCGGCGCGAACGGCAATATCGGCATGGAGCTGGCCGCCAAATCCCCACCCGACGGTTACACGATCGTGATCGCGACCGTCGGCACGTGGGCAGTCAATCCGAGTCTGTACAAACAAATGGCTTACGATCCGGTCAAGGATTTCGCGCCCATCATGCAGGTATCATCCTCGCCCGGCGTGCTGGTGGTGCATCCGTCGGTGCCGGTGCGTAACGTGCGCGATTTGATCGCGCTCGCCAAATCGAAACCGGGCAAGCTCGACTATGGCTCGTCGGGCGTCGGCGGCTTTGGTCATATTTCGGGCGCATTGTTCTGCCTGATGACGCAAACCGAAATGGTGCATATCCCTTATAAAAGCTCGGCGCCCTCGCTGACCGATCTGATC
>DASYSI010000179.1:0-5645 GCA_036003485.1 Burkholderiales bacterium
CGACCGCACGCCCCCGAAATATTTAAGTACCCTCGCCGAGTTTGCGAGCCGCGCCGAATTGAGCAGCCTCACACCTGAGGCGCGCGATCGCGCGCGCTGGATCATCGCGGATTGTATTCCAGTGATTGCCGCCGGCATGCAGCAGCGGGAGATGAAGGCGTTCGTCGCCAAACAGCTGGCCCGCGCAGCTCAGGGAGACTCGTGGGTGATCGGCGCAGGACGGCGCGCGGCCGCATCCGATGCCGCGCTCCTCAACGGCACTGCCGGCACCTGGCTCGAGCTCGATGAAGGCAATTTGTTCGCCAAAGGGCATCCCGGCATTCAGGTTGTACCCGCGGCGGTGGCGCTGGCGCAGGAGACGGCGTGCAGCGGCGCGGATCTGCTGCTCGCGGTTGCGCTTGGCTATGAGCTTTCTGCGCGCATCAGCCGCGCCGCGAACATGAGGCTGAGCGTGCATCCGCACGGCACCTATGGCGTGATCGGCGCGGCGGTCGCCGCGGGCAAGCTCAAACGCTTCACTCAAACGCAGATGCTCGAGCTGATCAACGTCGCGGCGACGATGGGTATGGCAACCAGCCGCCAGACGCTGCTTGACGGCGCGACGGTGCGCAATATTTTTACCGGCCACTCGGGATATATGGGACTGACGGCAGTGCGGCTGGTCGAGTGCGGCTTCACCGGCGAGATCGACGGGGTGTCGGCGATTTACGGCAAAGTGCTGTCGGACACGTTCGATTCTGCAAAGGTCATTGCCGGGCTCGGTGCCGAATGGCTGATCGCGCAAAGTTATTTCAAGCTGCATCCGATCGGCCGCTACTCGCATTCTGCGATTGACGCGCTTGAAGATTTACTGGCGCGCGCTCCGGGCGGCCGTCTCGATGTCGCGCAGATCGAACGTATCGAAGTCAGGGCGTACGCGCTGGCCGCGATGCTCGCCGAGAAGAATATCGTCAGCAGCTTTGGTGCGCGCTTTTCTTTGCCTTTTGCGCTGGCGAGTATTCTCTGCCACGGCCGCTCGGGTCTCGCGAGTTTTGACGACGCCGCGGTTGCCAATCCGCGGGTGCAGGCGCTTACGCAGCGCGTCGATTTACAGGAGGAAAAATCATTTACCGCACGCTACCCGAATGAACAGCCGGTGACGGTGCGCATTGTGATGAAAAATGGCAGCGCATACGAAGGGCAGTGCGTGGTGACCAAGGGCGAGCCAGGCAATCCGCACACGCCCGCAGAATTGACGGCGAAGTTCTTCGAGCTCGGCCAGCCGGTATGGGGAAGCGAAGCGACACAGAAGCTTTACGACGGCTTGATGCGGCTCGACGCCATCGCCGAATTTCGGGCGTTCGCCGCTCAGTTCAGCTTGTAGTTGCGCGCAGCGTCACGCGCCAGCAAACTTGGGCACTCCGATTCTTCCGATGATATCGTCATAACTCTCTTAAGAGCAAAGCTATGCCTAACATGACCCCTACCTGCCTGTCGCTGCTCGTCGTGCTGTATGCCGCGGCTGCCATTCCGGTTCACGCCGCGTCGAAAGATCCAGGACAGAGTTATCCGACCAAGCCCGTGCGCATGGTGGTGCCGTTCGCCGCCGGCGCCGGTTCCAATGACATCATGGCGCGGCTCATCGCGCAGAGACTTTCGGAGCGCTTCGGCGAGCAGGTCGTCGTCGACAATCGGCCCGGCGCTTCGGGCATCATCGGCACCGATATCGTCGCCAAAGCGCTACCCGACGGCTACACCATATTGATGATGAGTCTCACCTTCAGCGTCAATCCGAGCCTGTTCAGCAAATTGCCGTACAACACCGAAAAAGATTTTCTGCCCGTGACGATGGTGGCATCGGCGCCGTTGATGCTGGTCGTGCACCCGTCGCTGCCGGTGAAGTCGGTGCAGGAATTCATCGCGCATGCGAAAGCCAATCCCGGCAAGCTCAATTTCGGCTCGGGCGGCCCGGGCACCACGCCACATCTGGCCGGCGAAATGCTGAAAACGATGTCCGGCATTCAGGTCACCCATGTGCCGTACAAAGGTGGCGCGCCGGCGCTCGCCGATCTCATCGGTGGCCAGATTCAGTTCATGCTCGAGAACATACCCGGCACGCTGCCGTTCGCCAAAGCCGGTAAGCTGCGCGCGCTTGCGATCACCGATCTCAAACGCTCGCCATCGCTGCCGGATTTGCCGACGCTCGACGAATCGGGAGTGAAGGGCTATCAAATCGTGGGGTGGAATGGGCTGTTCGTTCCGGCCGGCACTGCGCAGGCCATCGTCAACAAACTGCACGCCGAGGTCGTAGCCGCGCTGGCGCTGCCCGAAGTCAAGCAGCGGCTCGCGACGATGGGTGCCGACGGCGTGGGCGATACGCCGCAGCACTTCGCGGCATTCATCAAATCCGAGATCCCCAAGTGGGCGAAAGTGGTCAAGGACGCGGGTCTAAAGGTTGAATAGCGTGATCGCGCGCATCCCTGTCGTAATTGACGCCGATTTCCACGCGGACTGAACGCTTGGGCGTCACCCAGGAGCTTGCGCGGTTTCTCACGGCCTCGCGCTGGGACGACGTTCCGCGCGCCATGCGTCACGAAGCCAAGCGCGCGATCCTCAACTGGCTCGGTTGCGCGCTGGGCGGGTGCCGCGACGAGACTGTCGAGCGCGCGTTCGCGGCTCTGGGTGAATTCTCCGGCCCGCCGCGTGCGACGCTCATCGGCCGGCGCGAAAGAGTCGACCCGCTGCTCGCCGCGGCGGTGAATGCGCTGTCATCGAACATCCTCGATTACGACGACACTCATCTTCAGACGGTGATCCATCCGTCGGTTCCCGTCGCGGCAGCCGTATTCGCGGCAGCCGAATACTCAAGCGCGAGCGGCGCGCAGCTTCTGCATGCGTTTATCCTCGGGGTGGAAGCGGAGTGCCGCATCGGCAGCGCGGTTCCCGGGCACTACGCCGCCGGCTGGCACATCTCGGCAACATGCGGCGTATTCGGTGCGGCTGCCGCCTGCGGCCGGCTGCTCGGACTCAACGCGCAGCAGATGACGTGGGCGCTGGGCATCGCCGCGACGCAATCATCCGGACTCACCGCGATGATGGGCAGCATGTGCAAGAGCTATAACATGGCACACGCCGCGCGCAGCGGATTCGCGGCAGCGCGGCTGGCAGCGAAGAATTTCACGAGCTCGGAGCAGGGCATTGAAGCACCGCGGGGATTTGCGCATGTGCTCGCAACAAATCCCCGACTCGAAGCGATCACCGGCGGACTGGGCGAAACGTGGGCGCTTGCGGGCAACGCGTACAAACCTTTTCCATGCGGAATCGTGCTGCATCCGGTCATCGACGGCTGCATTGAACTGCGCAATGAACACAAGCTTCTGCCCGCCATGATCGAGCGCATCGATGTGCGTTCCAACCCGCTCGCGCTCGACCTCGCAGGTAAAAAATCGCCTACGACCGGACTCGAAGGCAAACTGAGCGTGTACCATGCCGCCGCCGTCGCGCTCATCTTCGGCAAAGCCGGCGTGCGCGAGTTCACCGATGACTGTGTGCGCGATCCAGACGTGATCGCTTTGAGGCAACGTGTTGTGCCGCATGCCGACGCGAATGTCGGTGCGATCGAAGCCGATGTCGCAATTACGCTCAAGGACGGGCGCAGGCTCGAGAAGCGCGTGTTAAACGCGATCGGCACGCTCGAGCGCCCCATGAGCGATGCGGATCTCGAAACGAAATTTCTGGAGCTGGCCGCTGCAAGTCACTCGAACCGCGAGGCGCGGGAAATGATCGAGCTGGCCTGGCGGCTGGATACTCTGCCCGACGCGGGCGAGCTCCTGCGCGCAACGGCCCAGCAACGCGTTGTCGCGGCCTGAATTGAATGTGAAGCGGCGCAATTTCCGCTATGGCGTCGCTGAAATCGTGGCGTCGCGCACGACCTTGCCCCAAAGCTCCATTTCGTAACCCGCTCGTAGCGGGGACTTCACTTCGTCTCACGGGCTTGACGCGCGACAGACGCAGAGTGCCGTCCCGCGCGCGCGATACGGCGCTCTCCGCTAGAATGCGCGCTTTTCGGCGAAATTCTGCTTGATTCAATTCCGTAACCTTGCGCTCGCGCGTGGCGCGCGTCGGCTGATCGAAGACGCGACACTGCAGATTCATCCGGGCTGGCGCGTCGGTCTTATCGGTGCCAACGGCAGTGGCAAATCGAGCCTGTTCGCGCTCCTGCGCGGTGAGCTTCATCCTGAACGCGGCGAATGCGAAGTGCCTGCGCGCTGGATGATCGCGTCCGTGGCACAGGACACGCCCGCGCTCCCGACGGCTGCACTCGACTACGTGCTCGATGGCGATGCCGAGCTGCGCGCGATCGAGCGCGAGCTCGGCGCGCTGGAAAACGTGAACGAAGAGGCACGCGATCATGCCGACGACGGTCACCGCGTCGCCGAACTGCACACGCGGCTCGCCGAGATCGACGGCTACGGAGCGAAATCCCGTGCCGCGGCGCTGCTTTCCGGGCTGGGTTTCGCCGATGCGGAATTCATGCACCCGGTTTCTTCGTTTTCGGGCGGCTGGCGCATGCGGCTCAATCTTGCGCAGGCGCTGCTGACCCGCTCCGACCTGCTGCTGCTCGACGAGCCCACGAACCATCTCGATCTCGAGGCCGTAGTGTGGCTCGAAAAATGGCTCGCCGCCTACCGCGGCACGCTCATGCTGGTATCGCACGACCGCGACTTCCTCGACGCATGCGTGACGCACATCGCGCATTTGTATGCGCAACACTTGACGCTGTCGACCGGAAACTACTCTGCATTCGAAGAGCAGCGTGCGTCCAGACTCGCGATGCAGCAGGCCCTGTACGCCAAGCAGCAGCGCGAGATCGCGCATCTCGAGCGCTATGTCGAGCGTTTTCGTGCCAAGGCCACCAAAGCACGTCAGGCACAAAGCCGTTTGAAGGCGCTCGACCGCATGGAGCGCATCAGCGCCGCGCACGTCGACACGCCATTCGATTTCGAGTTTGCCGAGCCTGTGCGCTCGCCTGATCCGCAGTTGGTGCTCGACCGCGTCTCAGCGGGGTATGGAACGCGAGCGGTGCTTGGCGCGATCGAGCTTTCCTTGCGTCCGGGCGCCCGCATCGGCCTGCTCGGCCCCAACGGCGCCGGCAAGTCGACGTTGATCAAACTCCTCGCCGGCGAGCTCGCGCCGATTTCGGGGCTGCGCACGGAAGGCAAAGGGCTCGCGATCGGTTATTTCGCGCAGCATCAGCTCGAGCAGCAGCGCAGCGACGAATAGCCGCTGTGGCATTTGATCCGCCAGGAGCCGCGCACGAAGGAGCAGCTGTTGCGCGATTATCTCGGCGGATTCGATTTCCGCGGCGACATGGTGCATGCCAAAGTCGCGCTATTTTCCGGCGGCGAGAAGTCGCGCCTGGCACTCGCATTGCTGGTGCGCCGCCGCCCGAACCTGCTCCTGCTCGATGAGCCGACCAATCATCTTGATCTCGAGATGCGCCACGCGCTCACGCGCGCGCTGGCGCAATATGAAGGCAGCCTCGTGCTCGTGTCGCACGATCGCGCACTGCTGCGCACCGTATGCGACGAGTTTCTGATCGTCGCGGACGGTCGCGCGAAGCCGTTCGACGGCGACCTCGACGATTATATGGCGTGGGTTAGCGC
>DASYSI010000180.1:0-9371 GCA_036003485.1 Burkholderiales bacterium
GTCGAGCACTACGCGCATCGGAATCCCGCGCAATGCCTACCTGCGCCGCTACATCTACGATTTCATCGAAATGTTCGCGCCTCATCTAACCCGCAAAACCGTCGATGATGCCGTACGCAGCAAACCAAAGATCGATTACGACCTGTAATCCGGGGCCTGCTGCAAATTTAGGCTGAGTCCATGGCGTCCGCACGATCTGCGGTGAACGCACGAATGAGCCATTGTCCGCACGAGTCAATCGTGTGGCACGGGTTCAAATGGACGCCGATCACTGCGCGAGTCGCTGGCGCAACCATGCGCTTGCCGCATCCACCAGCGCAACCAGCATCAGCATGGCGAGTATGACGGTCATGGCCTGCGACTGCTGGAACAGCGACAGACTCATATAGAGCATCTGCCCGAGTCCGCCGGCACCCACCACGCCGAGTATGGCCGCCATGCGTATGTTAATTTCCCAGCGATATAAAATATATGCGACAAACTGCGCGGTCACGCTCGGCAGGGTGCCGTACAGAAACGTGACTAGGGGGCGCGCCCCCGCCAAGCGCAGCGCTTGAGCCGGCTCGGGCGGCGCGTTCTCGAGCGTTTCGGCGAACAGTCTGCCGATTACGCCGGTGGTGTGCCACGCCAGCGCAAGTGTGCCGGCAAGCGGGCCGAGGCCGGCCGCAAATACCATCAGCGCCGCCCACACCAGCTCCGGGATCGAGCGTAGAAAATTGAGCAGCAGGCGCGCGGTTACACGCGGTATAACGCCGAAGCGCCCCGAAGCCGGAAGAGCGAGTAACAATCCCAGCACAGCCGCCAATAGCGTCCCGATTGCTGAAATCGCGATCGTCTCAACCGCGCCGCGCCAGGTTTGCGCCAGATACGCAAACGACAGATCGGGCGGAAAGAATGACAGCACATACTTCGACATCTGTGCTCTCCCATCAGCCGAGAGCAGCTGACCGGCGTCAAGCGACAGATACGCAAAGCTTCCCCATACCGCCGCCAGCAGCAATGCGATCAATATCCAATGCAAGGGCCTCAAGCAATCGCCTTGCGCAACAGCGCGCTGATCGAATCCGCAAGCACAACCAACAGCAGAAAAATGAGCAGCATGGTGCTCACTTCCGCGCCTTTGAGCATGCGCATTGACAGTTCCATTTGCATGCCGAGTCCGCCCGCACCCACAAATCCCATAATGACCGAGGCGCGCACTGCACATTCCCAACGGTATACCGAATACGACACGAGTTCAGGCAGCGCGACCGGCAACATGCCATAGAAAAAAGCCGCGAGCCGGCCACTGCCGGTTTCGAGCAGCGCTACCGTCGGGCGCGTATCGTCGGATTCAAAAATCTCCGAATAAACTTTGCCGAGCATGCCGCCATAAGTGATTCCGATCGCGAGCACGCCCGCCGCCGGCCCCAAACCGACGGCGCGCACGAACAGCAGTGCCCATACGATTTCAGGAATGCTCCTGAAGAACATCAATACGAAGCGGGCAGAGGTGCGCAACAGGCGGCCCGACCACCCGCCGGGGCACGGCCCGATGCGCGAAATCGACAGGCTGCGCGTAACCATCAACGATAACGGCAGCGCGATCGCCAGCGCGATTGCCATGCCGGCGGTGGCGATCGCGAGCGTCTCGAGCGTGGATTTGAATACCAGGCGCAGAAAATCTGCGGACACATCAAGCGGAAAAAACGTGGCAAGAAATTTTCCGATCGTTTCGCGGTTGCGCGAATCGAACAGTACGCCAAGATTGAATTCTGTCAGCGTGAGTCCCGGCCATAGCAGCAGCAGGAAAGTGACGATCAGTACCAAGCGCGGCAGCGCCGCGGGATCGCGCAGTACCGCGCTGGATACCGCCTCACTCGTCACGTCTTATCCCTCACGCCTTGATTAAGAGCACATCGGCTTGCGGCGAATACCGGGCTCCGGCATGCTCAGCGGATAGTTGGCCTGCGTGGGCACCACCGCCGTTTCCGACGCATAAAGATCCTTCAGCATCCCATCGGTGACGCGCACCGGCGGCACGTCGAACGCGACTTCGCCATTCTTGATGCCGACGATGCGCGGAAACCAGTGCAATGCGAGATCGACTGCATGCAGACTTGCGATCAGCGTGATATTGCGCGTTTGCGCCTCGCGTATGAGTTCGCCTATTACGCGGTCCGAAAGCGCCGGATCGACCGCCGACACCGGCTCATCGGTAAGAATAAGGTCCGGCTGCTGGTAGAGGACCCGCGCGACGCCGACACGCTGCAACTGGCCACCCGAGAGCCGGTCGCAGCGTTCGAAAAGCTTGTCAGCGATCTCCATGCGCGCCAGCATCATCCGCGCGCCTTCGATATCGGCAGGATATAACAGCGAGGAAAGTGCCTTCCACAACGGCCAGCGGCCCAGCCTGCCTGCGATCACCGCGGTAATGGCGCGGCTGCGCGGCGGCAGCGGCGGCGATTGATGCACCATGCCGATGCGCGCGCGCAACCGGCGCAATTCGCTGCGATCGAGCCGCCACGGATCCCTGCCGAGCACCGAGATGCCGCCCGCACTCGGTCTGAGCGCGGTCGCGAATACCCGCAACAGCGTCGTCTTGCCCGCGCCCGAAGGCCCTATGATCGCGATCCGTTCGCCGCTTTTAGCCTCAAGCGAAACGCCGCGCAACGCCTGATGACCGTTGGCATGGACAAAACCCACATTGTGCAAAGCAATGCTCAATTGCCTATACCGTTTGTAATTGAAACGCGCGAAAACGCTATTTGAGCAGACCCGCTTCGCGCGCCGCCGCCTCGATGCCCTTGTAATTATCGGCGTTGGTCGTGACGAATTTGCTTGCGCGCTGCAGGTCCATGATTTCTTTGTGCGCCGGATTTTTCGCATCGAGCTTGAGGAACGCCGCGGTGAGCTTCTTAACCAGCTCCGGATCAAGATCCCCGCGTACCGTCCAGTTGTAATCGAAATACGGCGGTGTGGTGTAAATAACCTTTACTTTCGTGGTATCGACTTTCTTCTCCTGCACGAGCTTGTCCCATACAGAAGCATTGAGGACTCCCGCTTCGACCTTGCCTGCCTCGACCTGCAATGCCGTTGCGTCGTGCGCGCCTGAATAGGCTACGCGTTTGAAGTCCTTTTCCGGATTGAGTTTATTTTGCTGCAGGAAGTAACGGGGCATCAGGTGACCCGATGTAGAGGATACCGAGCCAAACGAGAAATTCCTGCCTTTTAAATCACCGAGGCTGTTGATGCCGCTTGCCGCATTGGCGATGAATTTACTCGTGAATACGCGATCTTCCTCGCGTTGAATAATGGGATTGGCATTGCCAGTACGCAATCGCGCCTGCACGAAGGTGAAGCCGCCGAGCCACGCCATGTCGAGTTTTTTCGAGGCCAGCGCTTCGACCACCGCGGCATAGTCGCTGACCGGAGTGAATTCGACTTTCAGTCCGATTTCCGACTCGAGGTACTTGCCAAGCGGAGCGAACTTGCGCTGCAGTTCGGTCGGCGCTTCATCTGGAATAGCGGAAACTTTGAGGATCGGCTGGGCGAATGCCAGCGTCGATAGGAACACACCACATAACACCATCAGACTGCGTTTCATGTCTCGTCTCCTTAAAATGAAAACATTCAGAACAGACCACAAAGAATCCGCATAAATCGCAATGGCATGATTGCTCCAGGTTATCGGACAGCAGATGAGGCTGCGCGGGTCGCGCCAAATGTCAGACTATCACAGTCACAAGGCAGAGCAAGCCAACGGACATAGATTTCACGCGCCGCGCCGCACGAAATCGCGCAATCGAAAGCCAAATATCCACAACACACCGAAGTAAACGGCGATGCCCGCGAAAACAACGCCAGTCAGCCGGACTGCTTTTGCGACCGGTGCAGCATGGAGCCACGCCTCAGCGCCGCCTGCGGCAAACCACAGACAGCCGCTCATGGCGGCAATCGCGAGCGCAGTTTTGGCTGCGAACTTGAGCCAGCCGGGCTGCGGCATATAGATGTCATGCTGGCGCAGCTTGTAGTACAGCAATCCGGCATTCAGACACGCGCCGAGACCGATGGCGAGAGCGAGGCCGGCGTGCCGGAACGGCCAGATCAGTACAAAATTCAGCGCCTGTGTCGCCACCAGCGAGATCAGCGCGATCTTGACCGGTGTCCTGATGTCCTGCCGCGCATAAAAACCGGGCGCGAGCACCTTGACCATGATCAGACCGAGCAGACCGATGCTGTAAGCGACGAGCGCATCGCGCGTCATCAACACGTCGTGCACCGAGAATTCGCCGTAATGAAACAGCGTTGTAATCAAGGGTACCGCCAGTATCGCCAGCGCTACCGCAGCAGGCAGCGCCAGCACTAGCGTCAAGCGCAGTCCCCAATCGAGCAGCTTCGCGTATTCCTGGTCCGATTGATCGGCGTAATGCTTGGCGAGACTCGGCAGCAATATCGTACCGAGCGCGACGCCGAGAAGCGCGGTCGGGAATTCCATCAGGCGGTCGGCGTAATACAGCCATGACACGCTGCCCGTCACGAGGAACGACGCGAATATCGTATTGATCAGCAAACTTATCTGGCTGATCGAGACGCCGAATACCGCGGGGCCCATCTGCTTCATCACGCGCCATACACCCTCATCCTTGAAATTGAGCTTGAAGCGCGGCAGCATTTTCAACCGCAGCAGGAATGGTACCTGAAACGCGAGTTGCAGCACTCCGCCACAGAATACCGCCCACGCCAGCGCCTTCACGGGCGGATCAAAATACGGTGCGGCCCACAACGCAAAGGCAATGAAAGACAGGTTGAGCAGCGCCGGCGAGAGCGCCGGCACTGAAAAGCGGCTATAGGTGTTGAGGATACCGCCTGCAAACGAAACGAGTGAAATAAAAAATATGTATGGAAATGTAATGCGTAGCAGCGATATCGTCAGCTCAAATTTCTCGGGTACGGCGGCAAACCCGGGCGCGCTCACGTAAACGATCGCTGGCGCCGCGACAACCCCAAGCAGCGTAATGACGAATAGAGCAAGCGCGAGTAACCCGGATACATGATCGACGAGCAGCCGCGTAGCGGCCTCGCCGCGCCGATTCTTGTATTCCGCGAGGATCGGAACGAACGCCTGCGAAAACGCGCCTTCGGCAAACAGACGCCGCAGCAGGTTCGGGATTTTGAACGCAACAAAGAACGCGTCGGTCGCCACGCCGGCGCCGAAAGCGCGCGCAATGACCGTGTCGCGCACGAAACCCAGGATGCGCGACACCAGCGTCATGCTGCTGACGGCCGCAACCGCTTTTAACAGGTTCATGGTGTGCTGGACCGGGTCGAAGCCATCAGGCTAGAGCGGTGATTCTTCTTGCTTTGCGGGCGATTCGCTCGTATCATAGCGCCCTTTTTCACCACCGGTTTTAAAGAACTCGATATGGCCAATATAGCATCCGCTAGAAAAGCCGCGCGTCAGAGCGAAAAACGCCGCGTGCTCAATGCGAGCCAGCGCTCGGAGCTGCGCGGCGCCATCAAACGCGTCAAGAAAGCGATCGAAGCCGGCGACAAAGTCGCCGCGCGCGCGGTACTGCGCGAGTCGACCAAAGTGCTCGACTCGATTGCCGACAAGAAAATTATTCACAAGAACAAAGCTTCGCGCCACAAGAGCCGCCTGTCCGCCGCCATCAAGGCGATGGCCTAACAGGCCAAGCTAAGCACCCTCCAGCGCAATCGGCGCAGATGGCAGCTCCGGCGCCACGTCTTCGGGGCGCTGCCGCTTGCGCCCCGGCCGCAGGCTCAACTCGTTGTCCCGCGCAAAGCCGAGCAGAAAATCGCAAGCCGCCGGATCGATGCGTTCGAGCTCGCGATCGACGACCACGCACCGTACGCCGGCTGCCAGCACCGGCTTCAAATAGGGGGAGTAACTGAGATGCCGGTCTTCACCGAATATGGACATCATTCCGCACAGCCTGTCGGCCCAGTCGCTGGGCCGAAAAGGCTCTCCGGCGGCAGTCGTGCCGACGATAACGAACTCAAGCGCGTCTTCCCACATACAGCCGCTAGTTTACCAGCCGCCTGGCCCTTAAAATTTCACTTGCATTAAGCCCGCTGTTTGGATAACTATAGTCACTGAACGAGGTATCTCAATCACGGCGGCGGCAGCCGCCGTATTGTTTTTGGGGAGCCGATTTTAATGTCGCACGTCATGCACACTTATAAGCGGTTGCCGGTCGCGTTCGAGCGCGGCGAAGGCTCGTGGCTATGGGACAAGCACGGTAAGCGCTATCTTGACGCGCTGTGCGGAATCGCGGTCTGTGGGCTCGGCCACAGCCACCCCAGGCTCGTGCAGGCGATCACCGAGCAGGCCGCCAGGCTGATCCACACCTCGAACCTTTACGAAATCGAACGCCAGGAACAACTCGGCGCACGGCTTGCCACGATTTCCGATATGGACGAAGTTTTCTTCTGCAACTCCGGCTGCGAAGCCAACGAAGCCGCCATCAAGCTCGCGCGCCTTTACGGCCACCACAAGGGCATCGAGATGCCGGCGATCATCGTGATGGAGCAGGCCTTCCATGGCCGCACCATTGCGACCCTGTCGGCAACCGGCAGCCGCAAAGTACAGGCCGGCTTCGAGCCACTGGTGCCCGGCTTCGTGCGCGTGCCGTTTGACGATCTCGCCGCCGTCAGGAAAGTCGCCGAGAACAATCGTAAGGTCGTGGCGGTGCTGGTCGAACTGATTCAGGGCGAAGGGGGCATAAACATCTGCCACTCCGACTATCTGCACGGCCTGCGCGAGATCTGCGACTCCAACGGCTGGCTCTTGATGCTCGACGAAGTACAAAGCGGAATCGGCCGCACCGGCAAGTGGTTCGCGTTTCAGCATTCGGGCGTGAGGCCCGACGTGATGACCCTCGCCAAGGGGCTCGCTTCGGGCGTGCCAATCGGCGCCTGCCTCGCGGCAGGGCCCGCCGCCGGGCTATTCAAGCCGGGCAACCACGGCTCGACTTTTGGCGGCAACCCGCTCGCGTGCGCCGCTGCGCTCGCGACCCTTGCGATCATCGAGGACGAGAGCCTGATGACGAAAGCGACCGCGATGGGCGAATTTATCCGCGACGGCATGCGCGGAGGGCTCGAAGGCATCGCGGGCGTGCGGGATGTCCGCGGCATGGGACTGATGATCGGCATCGAGCTCGACTACCCGTGCGATGCGCTCGTCAAACTTGCGCTCGAAGCGGGCCTCCTGATCAATGTGACCAACGACAACGTGGTGCGTCTGCTGCCGCCTCTTACGATCAAACGCGACGAGGCCGAACAACTCGTCGCGATGCTCGTCGCGCTGATTACCGATTTCCTCACGCGAACGCGCGCCGGCCAGCCGGCATTGCAGACCGCGTGAGCGGTGGCCGAATTCCATTTCGCTATGGAACTTCGCCATTATCTGCAGTTCAGTGACTTCACTCGCGACGAATACGAGTACCTGTTCGCGCGCACGCGCTGGATCAAGGACCGCTTCAAGCACTACCAGCCGTACCAGCCTCTGGTAGACCGCACCCTCGCGCTGGTGTTCGAGAAGCATTCGACGCGCACGCGCGTATCATTCGAAGCCGGCATGAATCAGCTCGGCGGCTCGGTGATAACACTGATGACGCGCGACACGCAGATGGGACGCGGCGAGCCGATAGAGGACGTCGCACGCGTGATTTCGCGCATGGTCGACATCATCATGATTCGTACTTTCGAGCAGACGATCATCGAACGCTTCGCCGAATCTTCCCGCGTGCCGGTCATCAACGGGCTTACCAACGAGTACCACCCGTGTCAGATCATGGGCGACATCTTTACCTACATCGAGCACCGCGGCGCACTCTCGGGCAAGACCGTGGCGTGGATCGGCGACTCCAACAACGTCTGCAATACCTGGCTGCAGGCGGCGGCGATCTTCGACTTCAACGTGCATGTATCGACGCCGCCGGGCTATGAGGTCGAGCCTGAACGCGCCGGGATTTACGATAACAGCCGCTTCGTGTCATTTTCCGATCCGCTGCAGGCAGCCCGCGGTGCCGATTTGGTGACGACTGATGTCTGGACCAGTATGGGTATGGAAGCCGAGGACGCCGAGCGCAAGCGCGATTTCGAGGACTGGATGGTCGACGCCGAGATGATGCGGCTCGCCAAGCCCGATGCGCTGTTCATGCATTGCCTGCCGGCGCACCGCGGCGAAGAAGTCGCGGCCGAAGTCATCGACGGGCCGCACAGCGTAGTGTGGGACGAAGCCGAAAACCGCCTGCACGTGCAAAAGGCGTTGATCGAGTATCTGCTGCTCGGCCGCACGATCGTCTGACTATCCGGCCGCGAGTGCTGGCTCGCCCGCGGCGGCTTCTGCAATTCCGACACCACCGGAGTGCTGCCCGAATTCCGAGCACAGGCGCGAGCGCAGCGCTTCGACTCCTCGCGTGCCGACGCTGATTTTACTGGCTCTGTCCTGCGTGCGCGCTTAAAATTGCCGTTTTTTCCGCCTCAACCACGCGCCCCATGCCCGATATCAAGAAAGTAGTGCTTGCCTTTTCCGGCGGGCTCGACACTTCAGTCATCCTGAAATGGCTGCAGGATACCTACCACTGCGAGGTCGTCACTTTCACCGCCGACATTGGTCAGGGCGCGGAAGTTGCGCCCGCGCGCGCCAAAGCCCGGAAGATGGGCGTGAAGGAAATCTTCATCGACGACCTGCGCGAAGAATTCGCGCGCGACTTCGTGTTCCCGATGTTCCGCGCCAACGCGATCTACGAAGGCGAATACCTGCTCGGCACTTCGATCGCGCGCCCGCTGATCGCCAAAAGACAGATCGAAATTGCCAATCAGGTCGGTGCCGATGCGGTGGCGCATGGCGCGACCGGCAAGGGTAATGACCAAGTGCGCTTCGAGCTGACCTATTACGCGCTCAAGCCCGACATCAAAGTCATCGCGCCGTGGCGCGAATGGGACCTGACCTCGCGCACCCGCCTCGTCGATTACGCCGACAAGCACCAGATCCCGATCCCGCGCGACAAGCGCGGCGAGGCGCCGTTCTCGGTCGATGCCAACCTGCTGCATATCTCGTTCGAAGGTCGCAGCCTCGAAGACCCGTCACGCGAGCCCGAGGAATCGATGTGGCGCTGGACGGTGTCGCCCGAAAAAGCGCCGAACCGTCCCCAGTACATCGAGCTCGAGTACCGGCGCGGCGACATCGAGGCGGTCAACGGCAGGAAGCTCACGCCAGCGAAAGTGCTGGAGACCCTCAACAAGCTCGGCGGCAAGCACGGCGTCGGGCGCCTCGACCTGGTCGAAAACCGCTACGTCGGCATGAAATCGCGCGGCTGCTACGAGACGCCTGGTGGCACGATCATGCTGAAAGCACACCGCGC
>DASYSI010000181.1:0-4465 GCA_036003485.1 Burkholderiales bacterium
GCAGCGGGTTATGACGCCGCGGCGGTGCTGCAGCACGAAGTATGCAGGCGCATGCTGTCGCGGCTCGATTACATCAAGCATAGTCCAGCGGCTGTCCTCGATGCCGGCACCGGCACCGGCAACGTGATCGCTGCATTGCGCGCGCGCTATCCTCACGCTGCGCTTTACGCTCTGGATATTGCGCTCGCCATGGTGCGGCGGGTGAGCAGCGCGGTGCCCTGGTGGCAGCGCGTGCGCCGGCGCGGCGTGCTGCCGGTGTGCGGCGATATCGAACAGCTGCCGTTGCGCAGTGCCGCTGTTGGCATGGTGTGGTCGAATCTCGCTCTGCAATGGGTCAACGATCCGCCGCGCGCGTTCGCCGAATTCCGGCGCGTGCTGGCTCCGGGAGGGCTACTGATGTTCAGCACATTCGGACCCGATACGCTGAAAGAGCTGCGCGCCGCCTACGCGGGCGCAGACCGCTACACGCACGTCAACCGTTTTGTCGACATGCACGACTTGGGCGATATGCTGGTGCATGCAGGGTTCGCCGCCCCGGTAATGGACATGGAATACATGACACTCACTTATCCCGAAGTGCGGGCACTGATGCACGACTTAAAAGCGATCGGCGCACACAATGTCACCGCAGGTCGCCGGCGCGGCATGACCGCGCGCGCAACGCTGGCTCAAGTCGAACGCAATTACGAGGCGTCGCGCCGCGACGGCCGGCTGCCGGCGACTTTCGAAGTGGTTTACGGCCATGCGTGGGCGCCGCTTCCACGATCCACCGCCGACGGCAAAACTATCATTCCGATCAAGACGATCCCACGCTGACTCACATGACGCCTCCCGCCGCACGCGTCGCACCTCGCGGGTTCTTCGTGACGGGCACCGATACCGGCGTCGGTAAAACGCTCGCGTGTTGCGCTTTGCTGCGCGGATTCGCCGCGCGTGGCAAATCCGTAATCGGCATGAAGCCGGTTGCGGCGGGAGCTGTCCGCGGCGCGCAAGGTTCGATCAACGCCGACGTGACACAGTTGCGCGCCGCCTCCAATGTCGACATGCCGTTGGCGCTTGTCAATCCGTATTGCTTTGAGCCGCCGATCGCTCCGCACATCGCAGCGGCGCAGGCCGGTATTGCCATCGATCTCAACTGCATCGTGCGCGCGTTTAACCAGCTTGCCGCGGCGGCGGACGTTGTGGTCGTCGAAGGCGCGGGCGGATTCTGCGTGCCACTCAATCGCAGCGAAGACGGCGCCGACCTCGTTGAGCATCTCGGATTGCCTGTGATCCTCGTGGTCGGCGTGCGCTTGGGATGCCTGAATCATGCGCTGCTGACGGCACAGGCGATTCGCGCCAGAAATCTCGAACTTGCAGGCTGGATCGCCAATCGCATTGACCCGACGATGGCAGTTGCAAAACAGAACATCACGGCGCTCGCTGAGCGCCTCGCCGCGCCACTGCTGGGCGAAATGGATTTCGCGGTGGTACCCGACATACAGCGTATGTCAGAGGCGCTCGATTTGTCGCGTCTCTAACTGAAAGCCGCGGATTTTGCCTGGCGTTCGGTTGCCTAGAGGGGGCGTGTGTGATAGATTTCTGATGTTTTTTTTGGACGTGAGCGCTGGCAGAGGGGCAGTGTAATGGAGTGTACTGTGGGGCAGCAGTCGGGGTATACCTTAACTGCCCGCCGCAACAACTCCCTGTCTCCACCAGACCGGATTCTCGCTTTTGGTTTTATTGCATTTGTTTCCCTCGGGATTGCTGCGACTTTCGCCTGGCTGGGCGCGTGGTTGATTCTGCCGTTCGCCGGCATCGAAGTGCTGGTGCTCTTTTTCGCGTTTCGCTGTATCGAGCGCCATGCACGCGATTACGAGCGCCTGACCATCAACGGCGACGTACTGCAGATCGAGATCGCTGAAGTCGAGCGCGTGCAACAATTCCAGTTCAACCGCTGGTGGGCGCAAGTGGTGTATGAGCCAGACGGCAGGCGGCTCGCATTGCGCTCGCACGGCCGCGAAGTCGAATTCGGCCGCCATTTGACGGAAGATGAGCGCGTGGCTGTCGCTGGCACGCTCAGACAACGGCTGCGCAGCAGGTAATCCCTGGCGCTTGCTCGTAATGATGAATTTAACGCACCGTTGGAGTGTGAAGCATGCGAAGTGAATGGATAAAGTGTCTGGCAGGTGCAGCGATGGCCGGCAGCCTGGGACCGGCACGCGCCGACCGCTATAACCTGCAGACGCCCCAAACCATTATTGCCCACGAAATCTACGATCTTCACACGCTGATTTTCGGCATCTGCTGCGTGATTTTCGTGGTCGTATTCGGTGCGATGACTTATTCGATCATCAAGCACCGCAAATCGGTTGGCCACAAGGCCGAGCAATTTCACGAAAACGTCAAGGTTGAAATTGCGTGGACCATCATCCCGTTCCTGATCCTGATCGGAATGGCATGGCCGGCGACCAAGACTGTAATCGCGATGAAAGACACCTCGAGTCCCGACCTGACGATCAAGGCGACCGGCTATCAGTGGAAATGGGGTTACGACTATCTGCAGGACGGGATCAGCTTTTACAGCAGCCTTGCCACGCCGCGCGAACTGATCACGGACAATACCGCAGAGGGACACAAGAAGCGCGAGGCCAATCCTAATTACCTGATTGAAGTCGACAACCCGGTCGTCGTTCCGGTCGGCAAAAAAGTGCGCGTCATCATTACCGCCAACGATGTCATTCATTCCTGGTGGGTGCCGGCGCTCGGCGTCAAGCAGGATGCGATTCCCGGTTTCGTGCGCGATAGCTGGTTCAAGGTCGACAAACCCGGCATTTACCGCGGCCAGTGCGCCGAGCTGTGCGGCAAGGAGCACGGCTTCATGCCGATCGTGGTAGAGGCGGTCGAGCCGGAGAAATATGCGGCGTGGATCGCCGAGCAGAAGAAGAAAACGGCGGCGCAGGCAGAAGATCCGAACAAGTCGTGGACGCTCGACGAGCTCAAGGCGCGCGGCGAGAAAGTGTATGCTGCCAACTGCCAGGTCTGCCATCAGCCGACCGGCATGGGACAACCGCCGGCGTTCCCGGCGCTGTCGGGCTCGAAGATTGTTACCGGTCCCAAAGAAGGCCATATCGACCGCGTGTTCAACGGCAAGCCGGGCACCGCCATGGCGTCGTTCAAGCAGCTGTCGGATGTTGAAATCGCAGCGGTGATCACCTACGAGCGCAATTCATGGAACAACAAGACCGGTGATTTGGTAGCCCCGGCCGAGATCAAGAAATTACGCAAATAGGCAATCGGGAGAAACTCATGGAAGCAGTACACGCACACGACCACGCTCACGGACACGGCGACGGTTACGCGCACCATCCGTCGGGCCTCATGCGTTGGATCACCACCACCAACCACAAAGATATCGGGACCCTGTATCTGATATTCAGCTTTACGATGTTTTTCGTCGGCGGATTGCTCGCGATGGGAATCCGCGCCGAACTGTTCCAGCCCGGACTGCAATTCTGGCATCCCGATTTCTTCAATCAGCTCACCACCATGCACGGGTTGATCATGGTGTTCGGCGCGATCATGCCGGCATTTGTCGGCTTCGCCAACTGGCAGATTCCGATGATGATCGGCGCGCCCGACATGGCGTTCGCGCGCATGAACAACTGGAGCTTCTGGCTCCTGCCGCCGGCCGCACTCCTGCTGGTGACGTCGTTTTTTGTGCCGGGCGGCGCGACCGCAGCGGGCTGGACGCTCTATGCGCCGCTGTCGACGCAAATGGGGCCCGGCATGGACATGGCGATATTCGCGCTGCACATCATGGGCGCATCGTCGATCATGGGCTCGATCAATATCATCACCACCATTCTCAACATGCGCGCGCCCGGCATGACGCTGATGAAAATGCCGCTATTCGTATGGACCTGGCTGATCACCGCCTACCTGCTGATCGCGGTAATGCCGGTGCTCGCGGGAGCGGTCACGATGGTGCTGACCGACCGCCACTTCGGCACCAACTTTTTCAATGCCGCTGGCGGCGGCGACCCGGTCATGTTCCAGCACATTTTCTGGTTCTTCGGACACCCCGAGGTCTACATCATGATTTTGCCGGCGTTCGGCATCATCTCGCAGGTAATCCCGGCATTCGCGCGCAAGCCCCTGTTCGGCTACGCCTCGATGGTGTACGCAACCTCGTCGATTGCGATCCTGTCGTTTGTCGTGTGGGCTCACCATATGTTCACCGTCGGCATGCCGGCCGCGGGGCAGCTGTTCTTCATGTTCGCGACGATGCTGATTGCGGTGCCGACCGGGGTCAAGGTGTTCAATTGGATCGCGACCATGTGGCAAGGCTCGATGACGTTCGAGACTCCGATGCTGTTCGCGTGCGGTTTCATTTTCGTGTTCTCGATGGGCGGCTTTACCGGCCTGATCCTCGCGATGACCCCGGTCGATATCCAGTTGCAGGACACCTATTACGTGGTCGCGC